>JAHLFF010000104.1 GCA_018883945.1 Candidatus Acinetobacter avistercoris | reverse complement strand
CCCGTTCCAGTGGATGTCGGAGATGATGGACTTGCGTAAAGAGAAGAATTTCTTTGAGACGCGTGTTACGGATTATCAGACCGGCGGTGCTTTAAGCTGGTAAGGGAAAGATAAAACGTCACGCGACACATAAGTTGTCATTTGCGACACATAAAATGTCATTGCGCGACACATAAGTTGTCATTGAGAAAACCGCCATTCATGGCGGTTTTCTCTTTGATCCAAATTGAATTTTAATCACATGAGTTAATCTAATTTAACTATTTGATCATCTTTCCAAACATAGACTTGTTTATGCAAGTGTTGGTTAGTTCTGAAATATTTATGTATCTCTTCATCCCCCTTATAGCTTTGTCTTCTCTCCCCCCACAATATCCATAAAAATGTTTGTCCAGTTTCTATAAGATATTTTTGAAAAAGATCTTTTCTTAAATAGCATAAGTGACCTTTCAAACTATCATCAGTGGATTTCAAAGTTCTAAAAATAGAGGCTACTCCATTAAAGTCATACAAATCTGGACCTCCATTATGATATTTTAGACCTAGGCTCTGACATAACTCAGGATTTGGAAAATCTATTCCTCCTGCTTGATTCAAAGAGCTGTGATAAGACTCCCAAGAATAAGATTGCACAGGAACTTCTATTAAAAAACTCGATGCATTCCACTCATCAAAATTCATCCGACTACTTACATTACTATTCATTTCTAAAAAAGGATTTGCTAAAACCATTTCACCTGCATATTTGTAATGATTTTCAGGAATGCTTGGTAGAGCATTATTACCAAGATATTCCTTATTACAAACAAATTCTCTTATTGTAGAAACATTTTCATTTGCAACGAAGAAGCCCCTCATAAATGTAAAGATTTCTCGATAATCGGTTTTTGAGTCTTCTTGTAGAAATCCATTAAGTAAAATACAGCTATCACTTTGAGTAAATTGATGAGTTTCTAAAATATCTAAATAGTTAGGGATTGGTCCATTTAAAATCCAGTCACCAATATCCTTTGGAGCATTGGTAAATATATCTGTAAGTTCTGGATTCCAATAATTAGCAACTTTAGGGAATGTTGGATCGATGCTCACATCGCTACATCTCTCATTACTACGCCAATCATCTAAAAGCCCTCTATCTGCTTTCCACCCATGCATGTCATAGAAAGCTATCCAACTATATTTTTTTCCATATCTATCTATTTTTACATCACGATCGTAATAAGAACTCGAACCTATCTCCCTATCAATCTCTTGAAATTTTTTAGGTTCATATCCAAGCTGAATCATTCTCTTTAAAATAGTTTTTCGTGTATGAATATAATCAGGATGCGTGTCATCGTAATTAGATCTATCCGTAGTCAACCTTCCAATAGTGTAATTATTAAAGTCCATATGGAGGGCTGCTTCCTTGACTTCAACTAGTTTTTCTTCACTAATATCAGGCAGACTCTCAAATAAATCTGGTAAATGTTCATAAGGTTTTCGACAATAATCCAAATATTCTTGACTGATAAAACTCTGATTTACTGTTAAAGCATAATTAATAATACCTAGGAAATATTCTCTTAAAATTGTATGGGTTGTAGGATATTGGGCATTAGGTATAAAACAATTTTCTATAATTTGTTGGGCAAAATTACAAACATTACTGTTTATCTTTTCTGCATCATTAAAATCAGCACTCAAAATAGCCCCATAAGCTGCAGCAAAAGTTCTTTCTGGTACATATGGATCTGTAATATCTAATGAATTAATCGCCATCTCAAAGAGTATTTTTGGGTCTTTTTTCGCATATATAGAAAGTACTTTTGTTGCTTGATCTCTCAAATCTCTATGGGTAGTTGTTAATAACCATTGAACCCATATGACTCGACCTTTTTCATTAGGACCAATTTGCATTTCAGACCATCTTTTTTCAAGAAGCTCTAAGTCATTTTTAAGTTCTCTAAAACTTTTCCTTACCCATTCAGACCATGTTAAATCACGGTATGTATTGCTCATATCTCGTAAAGCTTTATCTAAGAACGTTGCATCAAATGGATGAGCATATGCTGACCGAGTAATTCTCAGCTTTTTAAATGCTTGAGAAGCAAATTGCTCTGAGGATAATAAATAGTTCTGAAATTCTTGAATGGTTTCCCTATTAATAAGGCTCGCTTGCTCTTGGGTCGTTTGTAAAAGTGCCCGTTCTTTAAAATTACCTTCTAACAACTGCCAAAGATGTTTTCTTACATAATATTTAGGATATAAGCCAACTAATGAGTTAAAAACGTCATAAGCCAAAGTATTTGAATGTGGTTGGTTATATTTAATCTTATCAATATTTTCTAAAATCCAACTGTTGAAATCACTTTTCAATAGATATTCTGATATTTTAAATCCAGCCATCAAATCGTAAGCAAAACCTATCTCTTGGTTACCGTTTTCCGATCTATATCTTAACAAAACACCTTCGGATTCAAGACTTTTTATTAAATTACTCCCCCAATCTACAATATCATTAGCAATAGTGCGAGCTTGTCTAAAATCTAAAGTTCTACGATTTTCCGTCCATAATACTTCAGCAATATTCAATAAAGCATCTTCAATATCCTCATGGTATAGCCTTTGATTTGATGAAGATAAAGCTACAATACGGTCAATTGCATTTTTAAAATATTTCTCAAATATAGCAACTTGAGAACGAGGTAGTGCTTCTACACCTACAACTATTCGTCTTTCTGAATTTGCTGCCTCACAGTAAATTCTTAAAGTTAAAGGATGTGTGAGCAACTCGATTGGTATATCTGCATCCAAAGCATCTATTTTGTAATATTCAAAGTAACTATGTATTGCCTCAATTGGATTATCTCCAAATCCATTCAACTTAAGAGTTGGAATATTTTCAGGGATACAATCTTTATAAAACTCCCCTCTTAAAGTTAACACTAGTAATATATTTGGATAGTTGTCTAATAATGCATTTGCTTTAGCTACTTCATTGCTCCAGTTTCTTGGGTCTTCAGATTCACTTAACCCATCAATTACAATTGGAATACGTTTACAAAGACGTTGACCTGCTGCATCTACAGCTTCTAAAAGATCCTCAAATGTATTAACAGGCCGTCCATATATCTTAAAACTTTTGACTAAATGATCTAAAGTTTCGCCTGCATTTAAATCTTTTCCTAAAAAAAGAACTCCAGCATTAATGCTATCTCTTGGTCTACATATGTCTAAAGCAAGATCTGTTTTACCATCCCCAGCCTTACCAACGATAGCAAGGACCTTAGCATTTAAAGCATTCCTTACCTTTTTTATTTGTTCTAAAAAAGCATAAAAATCTGCTAACAAATTTGCTGCAAACATAGCAGTAAAGTTTCTGTTAGCTCGTAATCGAGCTATCGTTTTCCTATATTTAGACCAATCACAACTTAAATCTTCAATCAAAAGCTCTTTTGCTTTTTCGAAATTTCCAGCTGACAATTCTGAAAATAAAGAATTTAAAAAACCACTCAATTCTTCCCCATCTGCTATAAAATCGGGCAAGGTTGCTTGGACATAACTATCATCAAGATTAACTGCATCTTTGACTATTTTTAAATTATTATTTATAGATTTTTCAAGGCTATCTAGTGAATCCCAAGAAGAGTGTCTTCCCAAACATTTTTCAATTATCTTTTCTGCTTTAACCGTTTGATGCACTTCAGGTTGAAACTTCTTACTATGAATAGATGCTATGATTTCATAATGTTGATTTAATACTTTTTTATCAATTACCAGCTCACCAAAATAAGCTTCTCTCAAAGCTAATGCTGGCCCGACCAATAAACTCTCAATATCATCACAAGTTTGAAGATGAAGTTTAAATGGATAGCTAGCTTGCAATCCATAAAACCACTCTTGATCAGCTTTAGTTAAAATATTTTTCGTCCATAAAATCCAATCGGTTAATTCCTTCAAGGAATTTTTAGATTTTTCAATTGCATCAACAATTTGAGAACGTCTTGCTGCCCCAATATTGGTTGCTTTAGCGATCTCATACCATTTGCATTGCCATCCATACCATCTCGTTGAATCTCCTAAGTCACACTTTTTATCTAACTTAAGATGAAATTCAACCCCCGCCTGATTAGCGAGCTCTTTGAAGGAACCATATTGACCATAGTGTCTTTTTATTAATGATCTACAAAGCTTTTCAAAATTAACATCAGCGGCACCAGATAAATTTTCAAATTTAATCCAATCAAGTTGAGACATTCTATTCTTCCTTAACTTTCTCAGGATTCTCAGGATTCTCAGGATTCTCAGGATTCTCAGGGTAGAAATGCTTTGAGTAAACTTCTACTTTAGCGCCAGCATCGACAAATATTTTAATGAATGCAGATATATCAATCTCATCTGTATCAATCGTTATCTTATTTCCATCTCGCTCTACATAATAATCAGAATTAAACTGTTCAATTTCTAGAGGAGATAAAGAATGGATATTCAGTTCTCGGAGAACTTCTATCACATCCTTAGAAAATCTATGATCTTGTGGTGGTTCATGAGATAAATAGTATCCCTCTTGCTCAGAAGTTTTTTTTAATTTTTCTACAAGCTTTTCTATATTTTCAGCATCTTTAGCCTGAACAAATGAACCAATTAAAACTAAGTTCATAGAATGTTCTGACCCATAACTATTCCAAATTTTCATGCTTTCCCCTCTATACATTCTTTTAATGACGTAAGTGTTTCTAAAACACTTTTTTCACCAATCTGGTGACCAATATTGGAATATGAACTAGCTTTTAGAAAGCCCAAAGCATCTATATGAGCATAAGCATTGAGTCCATTTTCCATAGAAAGTGGATTACATATGAAATTTGATTCAAGCCCAACATCACTTATAGTTAAACGAGTTTGCCCACCGTAACTTTCTATCCACTTCTTAAGCTGTTCATAGGCATCTTTTGATAAACCTTTGACATTTTCGGTAGCTTGCTGAGGTAAAAGTAAAACTTCAGATATATCAAATTTCTCTGCAATTTCAGTAACCTGATCAAGTTCCAATATAGTTGAATCATTAATTACAACATTGAAACCCAACGAGGTGATTTGTCTTGTTCTTTCAATGCGTTCTATTAATTTATCAAATTTTCGACCACGAAATTTCTCATAAGTGGCTCCAACACCATCTATACTTATTCTTATGAAATGTACGTTTCCTTCAAGATGAGACAATAAGGTATCCGTTAAACGATGCCCATGGGTTGTAAAGGTCACAGCCAAATCTGTTTCATTCGCTGTATATTCACAAATTTTTGAAAAATCGGGATATAAAGTAGGTTCACCTCCACCAAAACCAATACCAATAGTACCCAATTGATCTAGCTCTTTAATCCATTTTTTTAAGCTTTCAAATTCAAGACTAGCTTTATTTTTTGGCGCATAGCAAAACTCACAATGCAAATTACAAATATTAGTAAGTGCTATAGAAACCTGTCTTGGGGCTAGAGACCATTCAGATTTAGGGAAAAGACATTCGTCTATTAGAATATTGTTGCCAGTAGTTCGGTCAAAAAAATGAATCCCGTCTGGGCCTATTCTTTTTTTCATTGCAAATAAATGAATCAGTTAAAATAATGATTTTAACCTTAAAAGTTAAATTGATTTATGAAAATCGTTATTTCTTTATCTAATACTTTAAGCCAATCATTTAGCTCAATAACATCTAAACGTCTTTCTAAAATTTCAACTTTTGAAACATATGATTGAGGCTTATTCAAACGACGAGCGAGCTCAACCTGAGTCATATGTTTAGACTCTCGGAGTTCTATAAGTTTCTTAATTAGGTCTTGATACCTAGGATCGTGTATTGAGCGCATGGCTCAATATCAGTTACAATTAAAAATATCCCAAAATAGGATATTTTCATTTACCCCCATATGTTTATTGATTTTTTTATTTTGGATAATGATTGAACGATAGTTTAGGAACTCAATGTGAAGCAAAAATTTTCTGTAACTCAAATCAATAGCATTGTTAAAAAACATTTAGCAGGCGCCACTATCGAACAGGTTTGTCAGGAATATCAAATTAGTGTGGCAACTCTCTATCGCTGGAAAGCAAACTATTTAGACGTAAGTGAGCAAATTCTCACTCGTTTAGATAAGTTAGAGCAGGAAAATTTCGTTTTAAAACAGATGTATGCTGAAGAAAAATTATCAAAAAGATTAGAAGCATGAATTAAGTATCATAGTAAGACTTACCATCCAAAGACTCTATACGAGTCTTTGAGGATCCAACCCTATTTTTACTACTACTCTTCTCTTCCAAATGTTGAGAAGCAACTTTTAAATCATTAGACCAATAGTTATCTCTGAAAGCTCGCCAAAAAACAACCATATCGAGCCTTATATTCGGTGCTAAAAATAAATGATGTTTAAAAGTAGAATCAATAGAGTCAAATAGGTCTGGATGAACTTTAAAATACAATGGATGCGCTGCGATCTTAGGTGTCAGCCCGAAGTATAAATTTAAAGCTAACTGTCTTAAGTCTGGTGAACATAAGTGTGTCGATTCATGTAGCATTAGAATCGCAACAACTAAGCAGTCTACTTCACCTCTATTGATTAGAACTTCAACAATCTCATCGTTAAATGGTCTTCTTTTTAAACCAAAATTTTCAACGGCTCTGACTAATAAAAAGTAAATTTCAGGTTTCATTAAACCAATATATTGATCAATTTTTTCATAGGTCAGCCCATCTTGAACTAGAACATCCCAAAGAATATGGTTATATAAATCTTTAGATCCAGGAAATTTTTGATTTACAAAATCAATATATTCAGGTTTAGGTGAATGAAGTCCATTTTGGTATTTATCCCAACGATATAATTTTTCTAATGGTTCTATAGGTTTGTCTCTCAGAATTAGCTCGACTGAATATGTTGAAGCATCCACCGATTGTTTAATGTATTCAACCCAAACCCTTGTCTTCAGACTTTCTATCGGATGCCTAGGCTTCCGACCTCTTTTTTTTAGTTCAGTCATTATTATCTCTGTCAACACTGCAAGAAATTAAGCTATTTCGTGCAGTGTTGTAACACATATCTGAGGGGCTAATATAGTGACAGTGCGCTACTAAGAATTATCAACATGCGAATTGAAAATCAAAGAGACGAAAAAGTTATTGAATTAAAAGAAAGATATGGAGAATTGATAGGAGGTTACGATTTAGCAAAATTAATGGGCTATAGATCAACTGCTTCATTTAGGCAAGCACTTTCTAGAAATCAAATATCAATACCTATTTTCTCAATTGAAAATCGTAAAGGAAAATTTGCCTACACAAGCGATGTAGCAAAGTGGCTTAAAGATTTAAATCATAAGGAAAAACTATGAAAATTATATGATTGCAATAAAAAACGGACCCTAAAAAGGATCCGTTGGTGACTTTATACAAAAAGTACAAAGACGTGGTAATCAAAGTATCTTCCGTATTCTGTCACCAGTCAAGCCTTGTAGCTAAATTTTAAGCAACAAGTAATTTCACTCACCCTAAATTTAGGGTGTTCCGAAATACTGGAAATACATATATGTACCTGAACCTGAACTATGATCGGAACAACTCTTATCATTATATTTTCGAACAAATTAAAACGGCTTTTGCAACTGAGCCAAATATTGCAGCGACCATTCACGGACAACGAAAAATTTTCCAAGGCTGTTATGGACGTAGAACTGCCCTATTCCCAAGTAAAAAATGCAGTGGTGCCATTCCTACAGAAAGTCGCCTAGAGCTAGCTCATGCTATCTGCCTAGAAAGAAACCCCAGTGTAATCAACTATAGATCCCAAGCTTTAAAAATCAAACTCTCCCATGAACAATACTCCTATCCAGATTTTCTAATTCAAACGAGTGATGGCTGCTATGAAGTACATGAGGTAAAGCCATCAGTTGCATCATTAGCCTTAGATGATTATGTTCGTTTCGATCGCCTTGCATCATTACTCAGCTCAGCTGGCATTACATTCAAACTCATTGATCAGACTGAACTTCCCACAGAAAAACATCTTCAGCAACTTCTTTACTGGTATCAAAGAGGGCATCGTTTTGATTGGAACAAATTTGAAATTGAATACGCTTTAGAGCATTTAAAAATAAAGCGACCTGCTAGTCCAATTCAAGTCTACAAAGAACTTGAAACTATTGGATTAAAACAAGAACTCGGT
>JAHLFF010000103.1 GCA_018883945.1 Candidatus Acinetobacter avistercoris | reverse complement strand
ATGCTGAAGAGCGTTTCTTAACTGCGCTTAAAGGCGAAGTTGATCCTGAGAAAAAACGTAAAATCATTGGTCGTGAGTTCATCAACGTATTTGCTGAAGAAGCACGTAAGCTTGATGGCGTAAATTTCCTTGCTCAAGGTACGATTTATCCAGACGTGATTGAATCTGCTGCGACCAAAAATGGTAAAGCGCATGTGATTAAATCACACCATAACGTGGGTGGTTTACCAGAAGATTTAGCATTTGAATTGGTTGAGCCAATTCGTGATTTGTTTAAAGATGAAGTACGTCGTTTAGGTACCACTTTAGGTTTACCTTTCGAAATGCTTTATCGTCATCCATTCCCAGGTCCAGGTTTGGGCGTGCGTATTTTGGGTGAAGTGAAAAAAGAATATGCAGATATTCTTCGTCTTGCAGATGACATCTTTATGCAAGAGCTTCGTGCAAGCGGTTGGTATGACAAAACTGCTCAAGCCTTTGCTGTATTCCAACCTGTGAAATCTGTGGGTGTGGTGGGTGATGGTCGTCGTTATGCATGGGTGATTGCACTGCGTGCGGTTGAGACTGTTGACTTTATGACAGCACGTTTTGCGCATCTTCCTTATGATTTGGTTGATAAGATTTCAACGCGTATCATGAATGAAATTGCTGATGTTTCACGTGTTGTTTATGACGTGTCATCTAAGCCACCAGCAACAATTGAATGGGAGTAAAACTGGGATTTCATGAAGCAATGCTTCATGCCAGTTTTACGCCATGAGCAAAATTTAAAGTACTGCTTTTAATTTTGTGCAAGATGCTCGTGTCAGTTTCTGATAAAAGATACTGTTAAATTAAAAAGGATGCTTAGGCGTCCTTTTTATATGTCAATTAATTCTAACTGATCGAAATTTTCAAGTTCTCCATATTTAACTTTTTTAATTTTTAAATGCTTTAAAAGGGGATTTTTTTTAATTTTCCCTGAAATTTCATTGGTTAATTCTTGAGAAATAGCCCATCCAAGAACTAATTCGGTAAAGCTTTCAAATGGAATATATTTTAATGCGATTAAGTCATTTCCATTAATGACATCTTTATCACTATCTATTAGATCAAAGATGATTCTTGATTCTATTTCATCTTTCCATCTATTATTTTTTGTTAGAAATAATCTCGTGAATAGATCATCAGGATCTAAATTTTTGAAGTAATATTTACTAACTTCATCAGCATTTTCATACTCCTTAGGAATAGGTATTCCATTGATGCGAATGATATTTTCATAAAATGTAATTGATGCTCTTTTGTGATTATCATAGATGACTTTTTTGATGTTATTTTTAACGAAAAAATCATGAGTTGAATCAAAAGCTATAGCAATACCTTGCCCATGTTGTCCATATTTCAACCACATTTCTTGATTGGTTAAAGAATTTGTTAAGGAAAGAATACCAATAGTCTTATTTAACTCTTCCAAAAGGCATGAGTTTATTTGTTCAACATACTTACTTGCATGAAAGCGATCATATTCTTCCATTGTATTAAATCCATCAAATTCAGAAAATCCTAGTAAGCTCGGTTCATCATCAATATTGTATCGTTGGCCTGTCGGTAATAAATAATGTTTTATTAAAAACTCATCACTTACATTTGGACCTTCATAGAAAATAGAAGTTGTATATTTTCTATACGCATACTTTAGATCAGCTTCCGAAAAAGTATTAAAAAAGGGGGAGAAAATGCATTCACCTTTAGGATCATTTAAAAATTTTGGCTGTGTGATTCTAAATAATCCATCTTCTAAAAAACTAGTACGATTGGCACCAATGTATTTAACAAGCATTAATGATTACCTATAATTTCATATTTATAACTTACCATATGATCTATCATTTTAAATTTTGAAATATTTCGATAATATTTTTAAATCGAAATACTTAGAAAACATATTAAATTAAATAAGAACCAATTTAATGCTTCTTAGCGGTAAAATTTTTATAAGCTAAAAACATGAAAGTACGATCATAAATTTGAATTTGAGGTAGTAAATTTTTTCATTGTCCTATCTTTAGTATTCATCGTATTAAGATAGGTCTAGGTAAAATGCAGCCGAATCGCTAAGATCAATAAAAAGATGTTAAGCAATGCGCCGACATCAACAGCGCTAAAGATTTCTAGGATAAGAACATGACCAATACCAATTACACCGAAATTTCTCATTCAGATGACTGTGAAAAATACGTCAATCAATTTATACAAGACTTTCAAATCCGATCAGCAGAAATTGGCAAGGGCACCGTGATTAAGCGTGCACTACCTAGCCGTCAAAAACGCCTCATTGGAGCATGGTGCTTCCTTGATCATGCAGGTCCTGTAAGCTTTCCACAAGGCGATGGTTTAGATGTAGGGCCGCATCCGCATATAGGTTTGCAAACCTTTACATGGATGATCGAAGGTACCATGTTACATAGTGATAGCTTGGGTACGATAGATCAATTGATTCAACCGAAACAAGTGAACTTAATGACTGCAGGTCGTGGAATTTCGCATACGGAAGTTGCACCAGACACAGAAACAAAAATGCATGCAGCACAACTTTGGATTGCTTTACCCGACGATAAGCTGCAAATCGATCCTAAATTCGAACATTATCCTGAGCTACCCGTGGTCCAGAAAGACGGTGTCGAATATACAGTTCTGGTCGGTGAGTTTTTAAATACCACATCCCCAGTACAAGTACATACTCCTTTATTGGGTGTTGATCTGACTGCGACAGAACAAGTAACCACACGTCTCACACTTAATCCAGCATTTGAATATGGTTTTATGGCGCTTGAAGGCACGGCGGTGATCAATGGGCATCATCTGGATTCGGATAATTTGGTGGTGTTAGAGCCAGGTTTGACTGAAATTGAAGTGACTATTCATGCCAATAGCCGTGTTTTACTCTTAGATGGCGAGCCGTTTGAATCTCCTATTTTATTATGGTGGAATTTTGTGGGTCGTACACAAGAAGAGTTAAAAACTGCTCGTGATCAATGGGTGAATGGCGATGAGCGCTTCGGTTCGATACCATCGTATACAGGCAAACGTCTAGAAGCTCCTGTATTTCCAGACAGTATGCGTGCTTCAAAATAAACATCGAATTTGAGTGTTCCAATGTTAAGCGTTCGAATGCGATGAAAATGACAATGAGCTAAAAATAAGGATTAAAACATGGCGATTATTGCAAATGCGAAAGTTCAAACACGTCCTGAGCCTTGGTCAGGGGATGTGACGAGTGGTAAGCATCA
>JAHLFF010000102.1 GCA_018883945.1 Candidatus Acinetobacter avistercoris | reverse complement strand
GTACTGGCGCATGGCGTCTATGTGGTTTCGAATGGCCTGATGAGCGAAGACTGGTACAAGACCCGCCATTTACGTAAACGCTTTACCCAGGAATTTTTACCGATGCTGCAACAACAGTCAGTTTCGGAAGCTGATCTGTATCATGCAGTCTGGGATATTCTGGAAGATGAACGTAAAGTGATTCCTGAACTGCTGCCAGATACCGGCATTTCGGTTGAAATGGAACAGCTGCTATCGTCGACATTTATTCAAAGCCCAGCCTATGGCACGCGCTGTTCCAATTTTTTGAGAATGCAGCCTCAACAATGGCACTGGATTGAAAAGTCACAACAAGGTGCAACCGCAGGTCATACCATTGAGAAAATCATTGCTCTGCAAAAATAATGGAATAAAAAAATGCCGACAGATGTCGGCATTTTAAAAAATTATCTAAATTTTTGAAGTTAGACAAAAAATTACTTAGCTAGCAATGGTGCCTCCATCATTACGCGTAATCACAACAGTTGCTGAACGTGGACGTGCTGTCTTGTTCGAACGATCTGTTTGGCTGGCAGGCCAGTTACTGGTTGGAGCATCAAATTTTTTAGAATCTTCACCCGGATGTTGTACGTTGATGAAAATTGCTTTGTAGTCCGGTGTCATGGTGACACCAGTGATTTCACACTCTACTGGACCGGTCAGGAAGCGACGTAGATTTTCATCGGTCACTTTGGCACCAGCAATTGTTGCTTGACCATTAGAGGTTGTTACTACACCACCATCACCAACTTGTCCAGGTAATGCTGCCAGCATCATACAGTTGGTTACATCTGTATAAGCGCCGTCATCAGTCTGAATCCAGAGTACACCGCGAGGGTCAAACCACATACCATCTGGTGAAGACAGATCATTATTATCATTTAAGCCAGACAGGTTGATATTGGCATCCATCGATGCTTCAGCACCGAACAAGTAGATATCCCATTCAAAGCTTTCTGATGCGGTATTTTCCTCTTTAAAGCGAATAATATGGCCATTCACATTACCTTTACCGCCTTCAGGATCTGAGTAATTACGTGGGTTGGCAGCATCAACAGGTTGTGCCGAGTTATTGCCACGGTTACTGTTATTGGTCAGGGTAACGTAGACCTCACCATTCTCTGGGTTAACAGCTACCCATTCAGGGCGGTCCATCTTCGTTGCACCAACGGCATCGCCTGCTAAACGTGCAAAAGTTAATACATCTGCATCAGAGCTAAATGGATATACTGCATTTTGTGCAGTTAAACCGTTTTTACCATGAGCAAGTTCAATCCATTGACCAGTTCCATCTGCATTGAACTTGGCCACATAGAACTTACCGTTATTCATATATTTGTCACCAGCACGGTAGCCGGTATTGATATCTTTTGGATCCCATTTTGCATCAGAGACAAATTTGTAAATGTATTCACCACGTGAGTCATCGCCCATGTAGAAGGCAAACTGTTGACCTTCAACGGCACGGCTAGCACGACAGTCTTCATGCGCAAAACGACCTAAAGCTGTACGTTTTACTGGGTTTGAGCGACTATCAAATGGATCAATCTCTACAATCCAGCCAAAGGTATTCGGTGCATTACGATAGTCTTGACTTGCTGACGCCTTAGTAACGTCCGCTGACCAACGGTCATACATATCTTGTGATTCAAGACTTGCTGGCGCTGTTTCCCAGGCATAACGAGAAGATTTATCTAAATAAATAGTGCGGCCTTGGTCATCCAGTTCAGGGATTTTTTCACCAAAGGCATCTTTAATATAAATGATGCTGCCTTTCTCATCACGTTTAACTGTACCGTCGGCATTTTTTTCAGTTTGATAAGAAATCTCTAAACCTAAGCCATAACGTTTAAGTGCTATTTTTTCAGCTTCAGTGCGTGCTGCATACTGGTCTGTTCCTGAACGTTGGAAATAACCAATAAAATTTTCTTCGGCAGTTAAATATGTACCCCATGGTGTATAGCCATTACCACAGTTATTTTGTGTACCGCGAGTTTGACGACCGTTAGGAGAGAAAGCTGTGTGGATTAATGGAGAGGTCGTTACCGGCCCAGCAAAATCCATCACTGTTGAAGCCGTAATACGGCGGTTAAAGGGAGATGATTTTACAATTTCAACAGCCTGAGACTCTGTATTTTTCTTAACATGCACAATTGAAACACCATGTGCATTCACTTCACGAATGACTTCATCTTCTGGACGGCGACCATCTACTTTAGTTGCACCCTTAGGGTGTAAAAAAGTTTGATTGATGTATTCATGGTTCATCACCAGCAGGCCATGCTCAGATGCATTTTCCTCATAACGGCCAGTTTTAGTGCTTAAACCAAAATAGCTCATACCATCATGGCAGTCACCCGCACGGAACTGAAAGCTTGGACCCGATGGAACCTCGCTATCATTCCAGTCTGGGTAAAGTGGATGAATCGAGTCACCCATTGCATAGAGGACAGTGGCTGTATAGCCTTCAGGAACAGTAACCCAGTCATCCAGGTTTTTCTTCACCGGGCTAAAGCTTAATTTTTCTGGACGTACATTGTTGTCCGCTGGAGGAGTTGGTTTGTTCTCATCATCCCCAATATTTGCATTATCATCGTCATCGCTACATGCGGTCAGGCTAGAAGCCAAAGCCAATGCTGCAGCGCCACTAGCTGTTTTTTTAATTAAGCTACGACGAGAAATACGCTGCTCTAAAATATCACGAAAGTGCATGTTATTTGAGTTGTTATTATCTAGCTCTTGATCTTCATGATAGGGTGTTTGGTATGTCATTTTTAGTTCCTAGCAAAAAAGGCTTGGTTATAAAGTTATGAACAAATTAGACCTAAAGTATGACAAAATGGTTAAGTCTATATTTCAATAAAGTTAAATAAATCAATATATTGGTGTAAATTTAAACAAAAAGACAGCCAAGGCTGCCTGAGTTAAATACGATTCTTTTTGTTTTTGGATTCTTGTTATTGTTGATCGGTTAAACGGCGTTTTTCAATCAGCTTTCCTGCCAGTAAACCCAGTTCAAACAGTAACCACATGGGGATGGCCAGCATGATCATTGACAGCGCATCGGGTGGAGTCACAAACATCGCCACAAAGAAGCAGCCAACGATAATAAAGCGGCGTTTTTCGACCAGCGTCTGGGTTGAAACCACTCCAATCAGGATCAAAATCAGGGTAATAATCGGGATTTCAAAGGTAAAACCAAAGACCAGAAACAGCTTTAAACAGAAGCTAAGATAACTGTTAATGTCGGTCATCGGTGCCACAGTTTCCGGTGAGACACTGATAAAAAAATGCAGGATAGACGGCAAGGCCACAAAGTAGGCAAAGCAGATCCCAGTGTAAAACAGCACAATACTGCCGATCAAAAGTGGCAGGGCCAGACTTTTTTCTTTGGCATACAACGCAGGCTTAATAAAGGTCCAAAGCTGATACAAGATGAACGGCATTGCGATCATCAGTGCCACAAAAAAGTTCAGCTTAAATGGCGCCATAAATGTGGCAGTCACATCAGTGGCGATCATGGTCGAGCTGGCGGGTAGCTGTGCACGTAGCGGTTCAGACAACCACTGATACGTCTGATTGGCAAAGGGCAATAAACAGAAAAACAGGCCAATCAGGACAGCAACCACTTTAAACAGATGCTTTCTTAATACCACCAAATGCTGGGTAATCGGCATCTCTTCAAGATTTACTGCTGCGGCATCATTTGAGGCAGGTG
>JAHLFF010000101.1 GCA_018883945.1 Candidatus Acinetobacter avistercoris | reverse complement strand
ATTTAGTCCCTATCGTCTAGAGGCCTAGGACATCGCCCTTTCACGGCGGTAACCGGGGTTCGAATCCCCGTAGGGACGCCATTAAATTCCAAAGTTTTGGTCTGGTTTAAATATATCTACTTCACTCTGTCCCTATCGTCTAGAGGCCTAGGACATCGCCCTTTCACGGCGGTAACCGGGGTTCGAATCCCCGTAGGGACGCCATATTTAAGATGGCAACATCTTGCTAAAAAGCCCAAGCATTTGACTTGGGCTTTTTATTGTTCCGTATTTATTGTTGGCTGAAAAGCACTCAACTTAATAACTTAAGATCCTTAAGAACACAGCATCGCTTTACATTATTTCAATTTGATCGTTTTATTACATTTTGATCATTTTCATTTCAATTGAATTAAATTGTTTTTATTTCAACGTCACGGTTCTTAAAACTTTGGATTGAAATATTGCTTCTGGTACAATCACTGTTTCATTCAATGGAATCTGTGTTCCATAACGCTTCTTCATTAACGCCTTAACACTCAAATCACTGAGATCAAATTGCTTCAGCTTTTGTAACGGTGCAAGCTGAATCCCCAAACCTTGATCATAAGCCTTCCACACAATCTCAGAACAGTAAATTGCATCATCACCCCAACCGAAATACACATCATAATCTTTATTGAGATACTGTTCGGCTGACTGAACTAAACGTTGTTGTTGCTGAGTACTTAAAGGTTTCTCATAGCGCTTAACCACATAATGTTGATTTATACCTCGCTTAATCCAAGCGTCCAGAGGCGTATATTTCACAGGTTGAATTGCCTCTAAAACCCAAGGTTGGCCTTCTCGATAAACCACCATTCCCATATGACTATAAGCTGAATGCGTGGCTTTCTGAATCACCTTACTCTGTGTCGATTTAGAGGTGTGAAAAATAATATCCTCTGTTTTTAACGTTTGCGCATAAACAGATGAAATCCCCAGCATACTCAAGTAAAAACATAGTAAGTAGAAAAAGTAAGAGGTCTTTATCATTGTATTTTTATCTGTTTTTTAATTTGTTGAATCAAAATATCATAAAAAAATGCCGAACAGCTCAGATATTCTAAAACTGTCGGCATTTTTAAAGGGTTGAAGATATGGCAAACTCATCGCTAATATTATGATTTAGATATAACTGAATATATAAACAATATTCAATAAGAATAACCATACTTTATTGCTTAACAGCTTAAGGCTTCATTGCTTATAAATAGCATGACGAGCAATCAATAAATTGATAAGTCTAGCTCTAGTTAAGCGCTTTTACGTGAATTAAGCTGCCCTTTAACCACTGCTGTTAAATTACCTTTTAAATATTTAAAAAATACTTTTAACGGTGACAGTTTTGGATTGGGCTGTTTTCCCTCACCAATGGCTTTGAACTGTGCTGCATACCAAATGATTTCCATAATCGCCATTTTGTCGACCAAAGGAATTCCAGTCTTAATAGGCTTCACTGCATATTTCACATCATGACCCGCAATTAAACGATTTGCTAAATCAGTTTCAACCGCGAGTGGTCGTGCCAATCCAATAAAATCACATGCACCACTTGCCAGCGCATCATTCATCCCTTTGACTGTACGGAAACCGCCTGTAACCATTAGCTTACATTTAACCTGTTTACGAATCATTTCAGCGAAATCTAAAAAGTAGGCTTCACGCGCAATGGTACTTTCTTTTCGATGATTTGATTTAGCACCTGCCATAGCGGGCGCTTCATACGTTCCGCCGGAAATTTCGATCAGATCGATTCCTACAGCGTCAATCGCTTTAAACACAGCAACAACTTCTTGCTCAGTAATACCGCCCTTCTGGAAATCAGCTGAATTCAATTTGACTGAAATGATAAAATTTTCCGATGTTGCTGCACGTACCGCTTTATAAATTTCGAGTAAAAAGCGCATACGATTTTCAATGCTTCCACCCCATTGATCATTTCTTTTGTTGGTCAATGGAGATAGAAATTCACTAATAAGATAGCCATGCGCACCATGCAATTGAACGCCTTCAAAACCAGCCTTTTCAGAAATTGCCGCTGACGTTGCAAAACGTTGAATGATATCTAAGATTTCAGTTTCTTTTAACTCACGCGGTGTAGCAAAGGTCGTAGACAACATTGCACTAAAAGGCACTGCTGACGGTGCAACAGTTTCTCGATTTAAACCTTTAGGACACTGACGACCTGGATGTGACAATTGAATCAATTGCACCATGCCATGCTGCTTACCCAGATCAGCCCATTGTTTTAACTTCGCTAAATCTCGTTCAGTTTCAACCACCACCACGCCGGGTTCATTTTTAGCGCGATAGTCAACCATGACATTACCTGTGATGGCACAACCTAGTCCACCCTTTGCCCAAGCTTCATATAAGCCTAAGTGCAAATGATTCGGTTCACCAGCTGTATTCGCCAATGCCTCACTCATTGCACCTTTAATAATTCGGTTTTTAAACGTGGTATTTCGTATTTGAATCTGATCAGCAATTTGACTCATGAAAATGATCTCTTGTTTTAAAACTGCTTAAATAATGTATATCCTTCACGCTCAGTGTAGATTTGACAATCCAGAATGTCAAATTGATAAATTGTGATATCTCACATCCTTCAATCATGTTGATCTAATACTGACTAGCTGCTATTAGCTTACGGGTATAGTCATGTTGGGGATGATTAAATAAAGAATCTGTGTCTTGAAACTCAACAACTTCAGCATTACGCAAGACCAAGACTTTTTGACACAAGGCTTTAACCACTTGCAAATCATGACTAATAAATACATAAGTCAATTGATGTTCTAATTGTAATTGTCTTAATAATTTTACAATGGCACGTTGCGTGCTTCGATCAAGCGCTGAGGTTGGCTCATCTAAAATAATAAGCTGGGGCTGAAGAACCAATGCCCGCGCCAAAGCTATACGTTGCCTTTGTCCACCCGATAATTCATGTGGATAACGAGTTTTAAAATCTATTGGCAATTCAACTTGGGCCAAAACAGTTTCAATTTTTTGTTTAATTTCTATTTTCGTGATTTTTTTTAGCGCCAAACCCTCACCAATAATTTGCTCTACATTTAATCGAGGGTTCAAACTACTAAAGGGATCTTGAAACACCATTTGAAAATCAGTGCGCAAATGACGTAATTTGCTTTCATTCAACTCATTAAGGTTTTGTCCCAATAAAACAATTTTGCCCTCACTACTGATGAGTCGCGCTACGGCCAGTGCTAAAGATGTTTTACCTGAACCACTTTCACCGACTATGCCAATCGAGTCGCCTTGTTGAATCTGCATATCCAGCGCTTCAACAGCTGTGAAATAGTCCTTAACTCGATTTAACAAGCCTGTTTTAATCGGAAATTTTACCGCGACTTGTTCTAAACGTAGAATTTCAGGCGCATCCAACAGCGCTGCATTGGCCTCACCAAAATCATGATCCAGTAAGTTCTTTGTGTAAGCATCTTTAGGATGAGTAAATACCTGACTCACCTCGCCTTGCTCGACCACTACACCTTTACTCATGACCACAACATTTTCGGCATAACGCCTCACTAGATTTAAATCATGACTAATTAAAATCATCGCCATGTGGCGTTTTTGAATTAATTCTTTGAGTAGATTCAGCACTTGCGCTTGAAGTGTTACGTCTAAGGCCGTTGTCGGTTCATCTGCTATCAATATTTCAGGATCGAGCGCTAAAGCCGCAGCGATCATGACCCGTTGTCGTTGACCACCTGACAGCTCATGCGGATAACGTTTTAATTTTTCTTCAGCATTGCTCATACCTACGTCTGCCAGCAATGCCAAGATCCGTTGTTTCACCTGCTGTTTAGACTGACCTAAGAGTAATAACGGTTCGCCAATAATCATTTCTACACGATGCAAAGGATTCAAAGCCGTCATTGGCTCTTGAAAAATCATTGCAATCCGTTTACCTCGAATACTTTGTTGTTGATGTGTGGTTAAGGTGATGAGATTTTCACCTGCAAAATTTGCCTCACCTTCAACCTTTAAATTGTCTGGTAATAAGCCCAGCAGCGCCAAACTACTGATTGATTTACCTGAACCGCTCTCACCCACAATGGCCAGTGTTTCATCCGCTTTTAAATCAAAACTCAGCTGTTTAACCAATACTGATTGATCAGATTGAATACTGAGATTTTTAACCGATAACAGAGGCGTTATTGAATGACCATCTTGAGGTTTATCTGTTGCGTCTTGGATCGAATGCATCGCGTGTCGCCTCCCCAATATAAATCAATAGTGATAAAACGATGGCCAAACTAAAGAAGCCTGACAATGCCAACCAAGGTGCGTTTAAATTATTTTTGCCTTGCAGGAGTAATTCTCCTATTGATGCAGCGTCTGGCGGTAATCCATAGCCTAAAAAGTCTAGTGCCGTCAAAGCTGTGATATTAGCCGTCAACATAAAAGGCAGCTGCGACAAGGTTGAACTCATTGCATTGGGCAAAATGTGCCTAAACATAATGACGGAGTCTTTTACACCCAACGATCTGGCTGCACGTACATAATCCAAGTTACGAGCTTTTAAAAACTCTGCCCGAACAAGACCAACCAAAGCAGGCCAACCAAACAGCAGCATAATCAAAAACAGCCAATATACGCTTGGTGTAAACATACTGACCAGAATCATCACCATGAATAAGGTCGGCAAACCACCCCACACTTCCAATATGCGCTGACCTATTAAGTCAATCCAACCACCGTAATACCCTTGAATAGCACCGATCACAATACCGATAAATGACGCAAATAAAGTCAAAGCCAAACCAAACAGCAAAGATACTCGCAGCCCATAAAGCACACGCGCCATAACGTCTCTGCCTTGGTCATCTGTACCTAACCAGTTTTCTGATGTTGGCGGTGAAGGAACAGGCTCGGCCAACTCAAAGTTCGGCGTTTGATAACCGTATTTAATAATCGGCCAAATAGACCAGCCCTTATCATCAATCAGTTGTTGTACGACAGGATCTTTATAATCAGCTTCAGTCTCGAACACACCACCAAAAGTCGTTTCTGGATATTTTTTAAAAACAGGGAAATATAAGGTTTGCTCGTACTTAACCACTAATGGTTTTTCATTGGCAATAAACTCAGCACCCAATGACAATAAAAAGATGATGCTAAAAATGATGAGACAAGTAAAACCGAGTTTATTATTTATAAATCGTTGAACTCGCGCCTGCATAAGAGGAGACATTATTTCACCCCTCTTGCATCGAAGTTAATTCGTGGATCAATCACTTGATACAATACATCGCTAATTAAACGTAATACTAAACCCATCACTGTGAAAATAAATAAAGTTCCAAATATCACAGGATAATCACGTTGCTGTATGGCCTCAAAACCCAATAAACCTAGACCATCTAAATTGAAAATTATTTCAATAAATAAATTACCAACAAAGAAAATTCCGACCAAGGCTTCAGGCAGACCTGCAATCACAATCAGCATTGCATTTCGGAATACATGCCCATACAAAACACGATTTTCCTTCAACCCTTTTGCCCGAGCAGCCAATACGTATTGATGACTCAACTCCTCCATAAATGAATATTTAGTCAGATAGGTCAAACTCGAAAAACCACTCAATACAATGGCGATTAGAGGTAAAGCCATATGCCAAAAATAATCAATAATTTTGTTCCACAGACTCAGTTGTGCAAAGTTTTCTGAGACTAAACCTTGTAGAGGGAACCATTGAAAATATGATCCACCTGCAAAAAAGACAATAAGCAGCACAGCAAATACAAAGGCTGGTACAGCATAACCAACAGCTAATAATAAAGATGTGGTCTTATCAAAAAACATGCCATGTTGCTTCGCCTTTCGAATACCAAGAGGAATTGAAACCAGATAAATCAGTAAGGTACTCCATAACCCCAGTGAAATCGTCACTGGCATTTTTTCCCATAATAATTGTGTGACGGGTTTATCTTTAAAAAAACTGGTGCCAAAATCAAAACTCACATAACCCTTTAACATGTGCCAAAACCGTTCATGAGCAGGTTTATCAAAGCCATATTGTGCTTCGATTTTTTTTATCATTTCATCACTTAAACCACGTGCACCTTGATATTGACTGCCAACATTGGAGCCAGTGGTTCCAGCCTCTCCACCACCTGTGGCTGCGCCCATTCCTTGGAAATTTTCTGCTTGTACTATGGCTTGTTCCACTGGACCACCCGGCGCCAGTTGAACCACGATAAAATTAATCAATAAAATTAGAAAAAGAGTGGGAATAATTAATAACAAGCGCTTGAAAATATAGATGCCCATAATGACGAAATCCTTTTTGATTTAACGTCTTATTTACGACGTAAATATTGAGCAACTTTTTGGGCTTGCTGTTGATCCACCCACCAATATTCCTCACCCAATGCTAATTTTGGTTTGGTCTGAGGTTGTTTATACATATTCCAATAGGCATACCAATTTTTGTCATTTGCATAACTTAAAATTTGATAATAACCTGCACGTAATAAACGATCTAATATTTTAGTTCTTAGAATTAACTGCTCACGATTCGGTGCACGTATAACCTGTTGAACGGCATCATCTATCACAGCATTTTTTATGCCTGAAAAGTTGTAATTGCCCGGCTCATCCGCGGACTGACTACTCCAGAACTGAGCTTGTTCATTACCAGGAGTCAGTGACTGAGGCATCACCATCGTCGTCATATCAAAATCGGAACGGCGTATACGTTCTAAATATTGAGGAACATCGACCTGACGAATTTGAACGCTAATACCCAGTTTTTTGACATTACGAATGAATGGCATCAAGGTCCGCTGTAAACCATCTTGATGTATTAAAAATTCAATCTTAATCGGTTTATCTTGAGCATCAACCAAAAGTCCATTTTTATATGTGTATCCGGCTTTCAACAGAATGGATCGCGCTGTTAATAAACTCTGCCGATTATAACCACTGGCATCTGAAACTGGCGACTTCCAATCAGATAACACACCTTGACGATGCGTTGGGTGCAGTTTACTCAAGTAAGGTTCTAGCAATTTAAGCTCTAATCCATTTGGCTTACCCACTGGCGCCAGTGCACTATTTTGAAAATGGCTTTGTAGACGTTGGTATTGTCCATAAAAAAGTGCTTTATTCAACCACTCAAAATCATAGGCATAATTTAATGCCTGCCTGAAATGAATGTCATTAAAGGGCGCTCTACGAGTATTAAATACATAACTTTGCGTGGGTGCTGGCGTTTCAGTTTTGGAAATATACTTGGTCACCATGCCGTTATTCAGGGCAGGAAAGTTATAACCTGTTACCCATGTCCGTGCCTTTTTTTCTTCATGAAGAGTATATTGACCCGCTTTAAATCCTTCAAAAGCAATATCTATATTCCGATAATACACATACTTCAAACGATCAAAATTATATCGGCCACGATTAATCGGTAAATCTTTGGCCCAATAATTCGGGTTACGTTTGTAGGTAATACTGCGTCCGGCATCAATTTTTTCTATCTGATAAGGCCCAGAGCCCATAATGGGATGCATCGTGATCCGAGCAAAATCTTTGTCCTTCCAATCTTTTTTTGAATAGATCGGCATTTGCGCCAAAATCAGCGGCATTTCAGTATTGTTGTCTGATTTAAAAGTCATTTTAATGGCGTGTTTAGATAACACTTCAGTTATATCCAAATCTGACAAGTACATCTGTAAGCCTGGATTACTCTTATGTTGAAAAAAATCAAAGCTCAACTTAACATCTTCAGCTGTAACAGGGCTCCCATCACTAAACTTAGCTTTGGGATTGAGATGAAAAATAATAAATTTTGTTTTGATGGGGTCGTAGGTAACTTTCTCAGCGAGCAATGGATAGAGCACACTTGGCTCATCCAATGAATTATCCATTAAGGTATCAAAAAGATAATTGGTCCCGTCAACACTACTGCCCTTGCCATTCATGCTGTTTAAATTATCGAAGGTTCCATTTCCAGCTTGACTGATCAACCCACCTTTAGGTGCATTGGGATTGGCATAAGGCATAAACTGAGCATTTGCATACTTTGCTTCGGTATGAATTGCAATATAAGGGGTAGTTTGAACTGCCGCCCAAACCGATGTCCCTAATATGAATTGAACTGCAATTAAAAACCATAATTTGAAATCTGCAAATTGAGAGCGCATCCCTGTGCCATATCCTTATTTGCAGATGCAAATATTATAAATTTGGAACTTTAATCGTATCACCTATTTGAAGTGGCGCATTAATTTTCAGATCATTCATTTCAGCCAGTTGACTGGTTTCTATCCCATAGCGTGATGCAATACGATGCAATGAATCCCCACTCCGAATCTTGTATTCCACAATCGTTTTCGGAATTTGTAATGTTTGTCCACGTTGCAAGCCAGAACGCGGCGTTAAATCATTTAAATCTGCCAATTCTTTAACCGTTAAACCTATACGTGAAGCAATGACATTTAGCGATTCACCCGCTTTAACTGAATATGTTTCCGTATTTTTCGATTTAACATTATTCGTCGCAGAGTTTGACGTTTTATTAACGATATCACCGTCAATTTTTAAACGTTGTCCAACGCGTAAATTTGAGTTATTGGATAGATCATTCAGTTCAGTCAAATATTTCAATTGCAATTTATATTTACGCGCAATACTCGCAAGCGTTTCCCCTGCGCCCACCACATGCGTACTGGCATCAGCACTAGATGTTTGATCTGAATCCTTCACTGAGGATTTAACTTGACTCGATGCTTGAGCTTCAGGCTCACCCGATAGTTTAAGTTTCTGACCCACAGATAAGCCTGCAGAAGTGCTTAAACCGTTCAAATTGGCAATTTGGCTGACTGGCAGATTATATTTACCTGCTACGGCATGCAAACTATCACCTGACTGCACGGTATAAATACTTGGCGTACTCACACCATCAGGAACTTGAATCGTTTGACCTGCCATCAGTGCTTTATTCGTTGACAGGCCATTTAACTCAGCCAGTTCGCCTAAAGTCATTTTAGACTTCATCGCAATACTATAAAGAGTATCGCCACGCTCTACTTTATAGCTTTCTGTTTTAACATAACTTTTTGACTTTGACGAAGTTGACGAGCTTTCAACTTTTTGAGTAGATTCTGTCGCCTTGCTATTAACATCTTCAAGAGGAACATTAATTTTTTGCCCAACAAACAGGCTGCTGTCTGATTTCAATTCAGGCGTTAAAGATGCCAACTCTTGATTTGAAAGCGCAAAACGATCTGCGATGAGTTTGAGATATTCACCACGTTTGACGGTATACACTTTAGTTTTAATATTAGCGGCTTTAGATGCGGCTTTGTTATCTGTATTTTTAGTTTTATCGGACTTTTTAGTATTGCTTTCAATCAATGATAATTTTTGTCCAACCATTAAATTGCTAGTGGTACTTAAATTATTAAAGTCTGCCAATTGTTGAATCGATAAATTAAATTGATCTGCCACAGCACTTAAGCTGTCATTGGGTTTGACCACATAAGATGTTGGCTTTTCCTCAACTTTTTTATCAGCGACAGGTTTAGCATCATATAAATATAAGCTCGCTCCAACAAAAAGCGTCGCGTTCGGATCAATTTGATTCCATTTCGCGATATCACGCCAGTTCAAACCATTCTTCATGGCTATCACAGCAAGCGTATCACCTGGTAACACGGAGTAAGTACTTCGTTTACCTTTCGGTGGTACCACCACAAAATCATTATCAGTTTTTAAATATGATTTATCGCTGTTTAACTTTGCTTCGTCAGAGTTGGCGCCTGTATTTTCTGCTACAGATTTTGGATAAGAAAAACCGACTTTAAGTTCCTGTCCTTTCTCAGCAGCAGTAGATTGACTGGTTTGAATGGCTGTTAATTTAATTTTCCCATCCAATGGATCAACAATTTCCGTACCTTGAGGTGCAATTGCAGTAATCTCTCTCACGACTTCTTCTTTTTCTGCCTGCGTCGCTTGGAGATCTGGATTGCTTTCATCCTCTACGACAACTGAGGCTATTTCTGTTGATATCGTAGCGGCTGGCGTAGCAGTCGGCGTTGTTAAAGTTGTAGTCGTTGTTATTGGGGTAGTCGTTGATGCTGTTGGCGTAGTCGCGGTTATCGTGGTTGATGTCGTTCCTGTAGCGCTTGGCGTCGTGACTGTTGAAATCGCTGGTGTGATCTTTGTGGTTATCGTGGTTGCAGGTGGATTTAAACTCGCTAAGACTTTAGCGCGCTCTTCTTCCGTGAGCTTAGGTTCAGTCGATACCTGTTGAACATTTGCAGCAGGTGTGACTGCAACAGGAATTCTCGGTGCACTTGGTACAACCGATGACGATGCAAAAGCAGCCAAAGCATTAGAACCCGAAGGTGTTCTAGCTTTCACAAATGTCGTGGACGTCGTCGCTGACGAAGCTGTATTTGATGATGGTGTAGTTGTCGTCGAAACTTTAGTTGCGCTATAGCTAGGTGTATTTGTAGTCGGACTTGGCGTCGTCGAAACAGTGCTGGCCAAAAAACCACCTGCACTTGGCTTCATAGCTCTTAATTTTGCATCAATAGATGGATTCAAATCTGCTGGAATGAGAATTTTTAGCGTACTTTGAGCATCGACAATTTCACCACGATGCCCGGGATTTAATTGATACAGTTCAGCACGGCTCAATCCCGTAATCGAAGCAATCTGACTCAATTGTGAACCCGCAGGTACGGTGACTTCTCTAAAATGGGGACGATTTGCAATAGGCGGAAGATTAACACCGTATTTATGTGGTGATTTTATAATTTGTGCAACAGCCAAGAATCGCGGTACATAATTCATGGTTTCTTGAGGTAATTTTAACGACCAATAATCCGTCGGTAAGCCTGCTGCTTTATTGCGATTAATCGCTTGTTGAATACGTCCTGGACCTGCATTGTATGCGGCTAGCGCCAACTCCCAAGAACCGAACTGATTGTATAAACTACCCAAAAACTCATATGCAGCGCGCGTCGATTCGACCACATCACGACGACCATCATACATACTGTTTTGTCTTAAACCATAGATTTTGCCTGTACTCGGAATGAATTGCCACATGCCAGCTGCTGCTGCGGTACTTGTCGCTGCTGGGTCATAAGAACTTTCAATCACAGGTAATAATGCCAATTCTGTTGGCATACCACGGCGTTCAGCTTCCTTCACTGTATGATATAAATAACGAGACGCACGGGCACTTAAACGATCTAAATAAGGTTGACGGGTAATAAACCAACTACGTTGTGCTTCAATTCGTGGATCCCACTTGGTTTCATCCATTTTAAAACCAACGGTCATGCGTTTCCAAACATCACCATGTTTTAAAATCAGTAGACGATCCCCTTCTACTGCACGCATGTCAGTCGCAGACAGTAAATCCTCTAATGAATCCAAACTGCTGGCATCTAGCAAACCTAATTGTTTGGTGTTTTGAGTTTTCGACGACGTAGGTGTTGAGCTACATCCTGTCGTTAAACCGAGTCCCGCTATCGCAGAAGTAATGATAGACAACTTAAACAAAAAAGATGCAGATGGCTGCCACACTGAGGTGGTTGGTTTATACATACAGGTTCCGGACAACATATGATAAATTTATTTTGTGCAGACATTCTAGAGGAGAGTTCCAACTAGACAAGCCTTTAAATGAGAACTATTTGCTTATAAATGTTACAAGAAATTAAAAAATACCGAATTATAACACTGCATATAGCACTGATTACTGTGATTTACGTATACAATAAATTCTTCGAACTCGTCGTTCAACTCTAATTTCATTATTATTGGTTCAAACTATGTCTCAAATTACGCTATATGTAGATGGTGCATGCCGTGGGAATCCCGGTCTTGGTGGATGGGGTGCATATATCATTACTGAAACCGAAGAGCATAAACTTTTTGGTGGCGAACCCGATACAACCAATAATCGTATGGAATTGACTGCAGCTATTGAAGGCATTGCTTTTTGCCCAATGAATCAAAAACTGGTGATTTGGACGGATTCCATTTACGTAAAACGCGGCATTACAGAATGGATTCAGGGTTGGAAAAAGAAAAATTGGAAAGATGTAAAAAATCCTGATCTTTGGAAAAAGCTAGATGCGACCTGTCAAAATCGCGACATTGAGTGGAATTGGATCAAAGGTCATTCCGGTCATGCAGGCAATGAAATGGCTGATCATCTTGCCAATTTAGGCGCAGATCAAACAGCTTTATCCCTTAAAAATGGCACAGCTTCTAGCACTGTAGTAGAAGACAATACCGTTATGACAGACAATAAAAAAAAAGTAGATAAAGATTGGTTACTGGATGATCCCTTTGGTTTTGATTTACTGGACGAAGATGACTCAGATGAAGATGAACTAATTCATCATCCGTCAAATTCAGACGTATTAATGGACAACGATCAACAATCTGTGGATATTGAGCACAATTCACCAGAAATCATACATTCGTCTGCTGAAATCGCAGATATGCCTATGAATGTCGAAAATAAAACGACGTCGACATCATCAACAGCGTCAGAAATGCATCAAGAACAAAGTTCCGATTTCGTTAAAATGAATACTCAAGATACCAACAATGTAGATGATACAAAAACCTCTGACAGTGACCTGATCTCAGATCATCCACATATTGTCATTACACCTGCAAAATTAAAATTACAAGGTCCGCGCCAACTGATCCTAGACACCGAGACAACAGGCTTTTATTTTCAAGATACCGATCGCATCATCGAAGTTGGTGCACTTGAAATGATTAACCGTAAACTTACCGGTAGTTCAATTCACATCTATATTAATCCCAAAAAACTGGTGGGTGATTCGGAAAATATTCACGGTATTTCGGATGACTTCTTAAAAGACAAACCAGAATTTGCTGAAATTGCGAAAACGCTTTTTGAATATCTCAAAGGCTCTGAAATCATTGCACACAACGCAACCTTTGATATGAACTTCTTAAATATGGAGTTTAAGCGAGCTGGTTTTGTTGCCCTCTCTGAGGTCTGTACAGTTACAGATACTTTAACAATGGCGAAAGCCAAACATCCTGGCCAAAAGAACTCTCTAGATGCGCTGGTTCGCCGCTATGAAGTCCCACAACGTGATCGTACCTTCCACGGTGCCTTACTCGATGCTGAGATCCTAGCAGACGTTTATCTAGCGATGACAGGTGGACAAGTTTCATTTGATATGGATGCACTTGCTGCAAACAGTGATCAATCTCAATCACAGAATAAAGTTGAGAAAATTGAAGTTGATCTGCCGGTCATTTGGGCTTCTGAAGCTGAACTTGAACAACATGAAAATTGGGTTAAAGCATTTGAAGAAAAAAAAGGTGAAGCCTGTATGTTTGCAAAACAAGCAGCTGTTTCAACATGATTTTTTGTAATGTATATCGTGTTAAGCTATATTGGTTCAACAACAATTAAGCCCTCTAGTTAATTTATAATTAAGGGCTCTACAAGAAAACTTAATACCTAGGAAAGGTGCAGATTCATGTCTTATCAAACCTCAATACATTTTGACCCGACAGCACTTTTAATTATAAAAAAAGAAGTAGATAGCACCTTACAACAAGTCGAGTTAGCCGTCAGTAGTTTGGTTGAGGATAAGCGCTTACCGTTCGGTATTGAGGATGCATTGATTCAGCTTGAACAATGCGCACAAGTGATGTTACTGGTCGACATTCCGCATTTGGCTCAATTAACGCAATATTCAGCCGATCTAATGCGTAAAATCATGCAAAATCCTGAGCAGATTTTAGACTCAGATGTGGTTGCGTTGAGTGAAGGCACCACAATGCTGAGAAGATATATCGAGTTTATTTGTCTTCGTGAAGTTCGAGTGCCTCAATTTCTTTTAGACACCTTAAATAATCTCGAAATTGCTTTAGGTAACCCCCTAACACAGGAGGGTCAAGCGATTGCCTCTTCACTTGAGTTTATGACACCCAACTTTAAGCTTCCCACTGCACCTGAATTAGAAAAAACTGTCTATATCCATAAGCTGTATAAAATTTGTTTAAATAAAATGATTAATCAAAGTGAAACAGCTTTAGATTTACAAGCCGTTAAATTGGTGGGTACTTATTTAGCGCACCTTGCAGCAAAGACCACAAGTCAACAATATTGGAACTTGGTTCATGTCGCTCTGAATCAAATCGACATTCTTGCATTAACAGATGCAAGATTAAGAACCTTAATCGGTGTTGAACATAATATCGCTCATTTTTTTGAATCTCCTGAACGCTTTAATCCACCTCTAATAGACATCGCCAATGTGCTGAGTGTGTGTATTAGTCAAGAGGATGATATTTCACAGCATATACGTGAACAATTAAATGTCGGTGAAGACATATTAACGGATACTCAACTTCAAATTTTTAGTCGTCATTTATTTGGCCCTGATTTGAATACCATACATACAGCCAGCAAATTAATTACAGAAGAAATGACTCAAATTCGTAATGAAATTGAGTTTAACTATCAAGCGATGTCTGCTGAACAAACCTCATCCATGAAAGCAAAGCTATTTAATCTGGCCAGTGTATTTAAAGTTCTAAATTTAAATGAAGCGTATATTGAACTGAATCTTCAAGCTGAAAACTTGACACAAACCAATATGCAAAATAATCCCAAATTTGCACAACAACTCATGAATAGTATTTTATCGGCGATGAATTCGATTGGTATTTTAAAGCGTAGTTATACGTCAAGCCGACTTCAGTTTGGTGTAAACAATATGCGCATCTCGCTAGATCGCCTAGAAGAAGCACATGAAGTATTATTAACTGAAACCAAAGTATTGATTGAAAATTGTAGCGTGAAACTGATTGAATACCTTGAAGATCCTCAATCTATTCAACTCAATACCCTTCCCCAGCAATTGCAAGAAATCAGTGGCGCATTGTTGTTCCTAAATGCACAACAAGGCCATTTAAGTTTGATGAACAGTTATAAGTTTTTGAATACTGAAATCATGAAAGAACGCACACTCAACATTCAACAGGTTGAAAAACTCTTGGATGTCCTTGCAAGTGCAGACATGCTCATAGACAATTTACAAACCAGACAGCCTATTTTCAATTCAATGTTCGATGTAGCCTTAAACAGCAGTAATAATTTAAAAGCGATTGCATAATGTCTGAACTATCACTTGCCTATATTTTTAAACAACAACAACTTTTGGTTGACGAAAACTTCCAACTGCCTAAAGTTGAAAGACTCTCCAGCGATATCCTGTTAAATTCAGGTGATCAAGTTATTGCCCGTGATTTACACATTGAAGAGGCAATTCCTGAAGGCTTACAGTTAGTGCCCATTCGTCAATTAATCACCCAGTGGACACGCGTTCAATTTGAACAAGCCAGCCGTGCTGTTCAACTATTAGAATGGCGTCGTAATCATAAGTTTTGTAGTCATTGTGGCACTGAAACTGAAGCGCATTCGCGTGACTATGCGATGATCTGTCCAGCCTGCAATTACCATCAATATCCGCGAGTTCAACCCTGCGTTATCACGGTCATTACCCGTGGAGATGATGAAATTCTTTTGGCTAAAAATGCAAAAAATAAATCCAGTATGTACGGATTAATTGCAGGTTTTGTTGAAGTGGGTGAAACATTGGAAGATGCGGTACAACGTGAAACCTTTGAAGAAATTGGTCTGCATTTGAAAAATATCGAGTATTTGTCCAGTCAACCTTGGCCTTTCCCGAGTAATTTAATGATTGCCTTTAAAGCGGAATACGACTCAGGTGAAATCGTATTACAAGAAGAGGAAATTAGTGAAGCGGCATTTTTTAAATTTGATCAACTTCCAGAAATTCCTTTTGCTGGAAGTATTGCACACGCAATGATTCAGCATGTTATTCACAATGTAGAAATGCCGAAATAATAAAGCTCTTTCATCACTCAAAAAACGAACATCGAGTAGCAATTAATTGCTATTTAAAAATTCCTTCTCCCTTTGGGAGAAGGTTAGGATGAAGGAATACTAATGGTGAATATGTTATGTGAATAATGACTTTTGAAAGAAGTCTAATATTTACCCTTTCCATTTCTATCTTTATTCAGGTCTTTCTCAAGTTATTTGGTATTGAACGATTGATCCAAGGCACGAAGCATTTCTTTTCTGGTTTGGAAGAATCGGCTGAACAAACTTGAGACACTTCCCATGATGGTGATATGCCCCGTTGCTGGGATATGAATCACCTCACAATGATCGCCCTGTGCTTTTAATTGTTTACACAAGTCTTCGCTGTTACTGTGCTTTACGATCTGATCATTTTCAGCGACAAAAAGGTAATGCTGAATTTGATTATTCTCTACAAAATAATACGGCATGACTTGTTCAAAAGGTACGGTTTGATCGAAAGCATGTTTTGCTAAAGGATCATTTTTATAATCAAAATGATACGGACCAGCGACACCAATGAAACACTTAATGTTTTGTTTAAGATTGAAGTGCAAAGTATTTGGATGATAAAGTAAAGACGCAATATTAAAGGCACCAGCAGAGTGCCCCATTAATGCAATTTTTTCGGTAGATATACCTAACTTCGACTGTTTCTGTTCTAAAAAATTCAGTGCTTCAGCCAAATCATCCACAAAACTTGGAAAAATAAATTCAGGTGCTAAATGATAATTTAAAATAGCGACATCGTAGCCATAACGTGTAAAGGCTTCACCTATAAACTTATACGCCGACTTATCTCCACTACTCCAAGCCCCACCATGCACAAAAAGTATAAGACCTTTGGAGTGAGTTCGATCAGCAACGTATAAATCGAGTCTTTGTCTTGATTTTAAACCATAAGCTAAATTTTTTTGAACGCTATAACCTTGATTAGAAGTCAAACCATTCATGGCATGACTCGCTAATTGATAAGGTCTAAACTCTTTCAAGCTTAAATTTAAATCATTAATTTTTTCAGTCAAAGTTCGCTTGATGTTCTGAATTTTAAGGTTGAACATTATTACTCGGCTCAGGAATATCAGTATCGATCGCTACAGGTGTCACGTCTTCAGAAACAACACCACCCACCATTGGGCTGCTAAATGAAGAAGATTGTAGTGCTGCTTGAGAACTACTTGCCTGCTCAACATTATCAATTAAAGTCACGATCTTAGTGACATTGCCGACTTGCCCAAGTACAGACATTAAATCGTTTTCTTCAGCTGTATTTAAACGTCCCATGACATACAAGACGCCATCTTCAGTATGCACCATCACTTTACTGTCCGAGACAACAGCTGCCTTCATGATCAAACCACGCGTGTTAGCGGTAGAAGTTGCATCCTGCATGATGGTACTAAAACCGACCTGATTACCCACGGTAATATAATTATGGATGGTCTTCACATCACTCATAGCACGTAGATTATCTTCAGCCAATTGTTTCAAATGCACATCAGGCACCTGACCTGTCAATAAAACGTTGCTGTGAAAGCTATTTACATTGATACGAGATTGTTTAAAACGAGCATCCAATTTGTACAAGTTGATTTTAGCTGTACGTTCAATAGATGAGTCGATAAAAACCTGACCAAGAGAGCGAACACCGCTTGAGACGCCAACAGGTTCAGCCCCAGTTCCACTCGAAATAAAACTTGCACAGCCAGATAAGCTTGCAACACACATCATCGTTATAACAATTCGGCTCAACACTCGGTAAGTCTCCTCATGAAACTCTACATTCTTTAATTTTAAAAAGATTAAAACCTTATAGCTTACAGATTAATAAAGTCTGCATTTATTGTAAATGCATTTTCAATCCACTGTAGATCATAAGTCACATTTGTAGGTGTTTGCTGTGGATTTTTTGCAAATTCTTTTTTAAAATCAAAACAAATAACATCAAAACGATAATAAAAACGATCTAGATCAGCATGTTCTTGTATATATTTGAGTGCAGTTTTAAAAATCTTGAGCTGTTTCTGAGGCGTAATGACCTCGAAGGATTGTCCCATTTGAGTTTTTGAGCGCGCTTTAACCTCAACAAAGATAAGCTCCTCTCCTCGCACAGCAATAAGGTCAATTTCACCATACCGTGAATGATAATTCTGAGCTAAAACCTCGTATCCTTCATTTTGAAGTAAGCGTTTGGCATGTTGCTCAGCCCAAATACCCAATTCACGGCTTTTTTTCGCTTTATTTTGCTGAGGTTCAGGCAGATCATATGCGCTCAATTATAAAACTACCAAACCTTTACGCTTATTCTCAAAACACTGCGGAGTACGTTCAACGCGCTGACTTTCGATTTTGATTTCGCCAGTACTGCCACTGAACTTGAAACTTTTTAGATCAGGGTTTAGGACAAATTTTTCCGCAATATGCCAAGCATCTCCCCCAAACGCATACAGTCTTTGATACGCCATGGAGGTTGGGTTCTTCAAATTTAACTCAGTTAACTCTTTCCATTGACGTGTGTGAGGTGCGGATACATCACAAAATTTCAGTCCTTGAGGAATCGATTGCTGATCTTCAAGTGATATCGCTTGTGCGTATATAGATTTTTTTGGTTTATTCGGCAGTTGATTAACCCATATATTGCCACCAAGCAGCAAAACCCCTTGATTTCTTTTTAGGCGTGGAATTTCATCAACAATGGAAACCTGACCTTCAAATTTTTGATACAAGGCATTCACAAAACTCAGTGAGTCTTTTTCAGAACCCTTTTCGCGTATTACGTACAAATGCTGAATTTTGTCCGTATTTATCACCCGAATCAGTGCATTCGCATCATCATCTTTAGATAAACTATACTGCCAAACATTCGTCTTAGTTTTATTAATTTCATTCAGTGCCAATACTGGAATTTTTAAATTTTCTTTAAATAAATTTTCAAGATCTGTTCTTGCTAGTGGACCAATGACCAATTGAGTCGACGCAGTCAAATTCTCTTTTAACAGACGACCGATGCTTTTCTGATCTGAATTTACATATTTAAGCTGAATATTAGCTTTAGACGCTTGATGGGCTGCGTCTATCCCCATTTTAATACTGTTGCCTGCTCGCGCCATGGGTCCTGATTCAGGTAAAATAACCAATACTTCTGCTTTGGCTTGGAACATGATTCCCATTAATCCAAAGCACAACAATCCGTTTTTTATATTTAACTTATCCAACATGGAGAAACCTTATGAGTGCTCAGTTATTTGTTGTAGCGACCCCAATTGGGCACTTAGACGACATGACTTTTCGTGCTATTGAGATTCTAAAGTCCGTTTCTATTATAGCTGCAGAAGATACACGTCAATCTGCTCTATTATTAAGACACTATAATATCTCAACTCCGTTGACAGCATGTCATGATCATAATGAAAGTAACAAAATTGATATAATCATTGAAAAATTAAAAAATGGCAATAATGTTGCTCTGGTCAGTGATGCTGGCACGCCACTCATCAGTGACCCTGGATTCAAACTGGTTCGTGCTGCTCAAGAGCATGGTATTCGTGTGACACCCGTGCCTGGTGCATGTGCAGCGATTGCAGCACTCAGTGCTGTGGGTTTACCGAGTGATCATTTTAGCTTTGAAGGTTTCCTCTCCTCTAAACAAACACAACGCTTGATTCAATTGGAAAAGTTGAAAGCACGCACCCACACCATGATCATTTATGAAGCACCACACCGTATTTTAGATTCAGTAACCGATATGGCCAATGTATTTGGTGCGGATCGTGATGTTGGTTTTGCGCGTGAAATCACCAAAACCTTTGAAACGATTAAGAAAATGACTTTGGGTGAATTGAAACTGTTTATTGAAAATGATCGTAATCAGCAAAAAGGTGAAATTGTTCTGGTCATTGCCGGTGTAACCGAAGAAAAAGACATGGAACAGGAAGATTTAGATAAGTTGTTATTACGTTTACTACAAGATTTATCTGTAAAAGCTGCCTCTCAGTTGGCGGCGGATCTCACGGGTATCAAAAAGAAAATCGCCTATCAACGTGCTTTGGAATTAACAGATAAAGCTTAGTTTGCAAACAAAATCAGTCGAATGCATAAGTAATTTTTACTCAACAAACTCATCATTAGTATTTCCTCATCATTAGTATTTCCTCATCCTTACCTTCTTCCACACGGAGAAGGTAATTTTAGCTATTATTTGTGGCTAATAAATTAACTTTAATTTATAAAAGACATCATAAAAATGATTCAGAAATAATGCTTATGAAAACAATGTCCACTATTTATCTTTTCAATTTTATTTGAATATTCGGGTTATTACACATTTTGCTTACAGGTTTTTAGCCTTACCCTCATTATATTTCTGGCGAAATACGATACTCGAACATCAGCTACATATTATTTGCTTGCGCTATTTTTCACCATTTTTTATTTTTTGTCATATTGCTCGAATAATGTAATTTGGTTTAAAAGCGCCTATAAAAACGGCTGTATTTTCAGCCATTATTCTTGTATTACAGTCATCTTATTCTTTTCTTGGCGCGATGCATTCACCGCCTGATATTATTAAAAATAATGGGGTGCTTTAATTATCAACACCTTTATTTTAACCATCCTGTTTTTCTTCATCTATCCGCTTTGTTCGAAACTGAATAATCGTCCATAAAAAAACACCACCTCAATGGTAGTGCTCATTTATGCTCAACTCAGAAGGCATGATCAATTAATCACGTGCACTTTCATCGGGTGGAACTTCTTGAATTTTGCCACCACGTGCTAGAAATGCAGCAAGTTCTTCTTCCAATGTTAAACGTTGTCTTAATTTAGCAGTTACAGTCAATGTTTCGGCTTCAGCTACATCTGCATCAGAAACGGTAGAATCACTAACGACTGCGCCTTTTTCAGCAGCTTGTGATTCATCATCATCAACTGCGTTATCTTCATTATCATCATAATCGCTTGAATCTGTCATATTAAACTCCCCAACAATGACATGAATAACTAGCCGACAAAATACGGTCTGATTTAATGAGAAATGTAGCAAGCTATGAAACTGAAAACTAGAGTCTACCCCAATAAAATTGTATATATTTTAATCAAATTCGTAAAAAAATATGAGCGATTGGCTGAATTTTGTCACATCTTTTACAACAATGCATAACGTGTATTTTTTAAGACACTCAATCCATTAGCCTGCTGCATAAAGAGGTCTTTTAGAATCGGACTTTTATCCACCTGCTTCAAACCTTCATTGCGTGCCCAAACGAATGGAAATAATGCTGTAGTCTCTAACCATCCAATCGCTGACATGCTATGCATCATGGCATCATTTTGAATTTTACGCGCATGCTCATAGCGTTTTAAACTTTGCTCATGTGCCCAAACACCACGCGCTAAGTCTTTGAGCAGAATGTCAGATAAAATTGCAGCATCTAAGCATCCAATATTTACCCCTTGTCCCGCCAAAGGATGGATGACATGCGCAGCATCACCTATTAAAGCCAATCCTGGTGCGACATAACGTTGTGCAGCACGTGCTTTCAAAGGGAACATGGCTCTTGGTGTCGCTTCAAGAACTTCACCCAACATATGATGACTTTCACGCGTCAATAGCTGACAAAATGACGTATCATCTAATCCCACATACTCTTCGGCATAGTCGTCTGGTAATGTCCAGACAATAGATTGCCAATAACCATTCTCTTCTGATTTCAATCCAGCCATAGGCAAATAAGCCAATGGCCCTGTTTCTAAAAAGATTTGTCTCGCCACGTAGTTATTCAGTTGAGCCGTTCTAATCGCGCAGGTCAACCCAGCTTGTTTATAATCCAGAACATCTAAGTCAATATAAGCTTGCTCACGAACAAATGAGTTTGCACCATCCGCACCGATCAATAATTTCGTTTTAAGCTCTGTCCCATCAGCCAGTTGAACAATCCAACAATCAACTCCTTTCTCGATACGCGAGACTTTGACTTGCGTACGGTAATCTTGCAAAGTCTTGAGCATTTCTTGTTGTATGGCTAAATTTAAAATACTGGGCTCAACCATTGAACCTAAGCTTTGTTCTGGTGATGGAATCTGATCTGAAGCCTGTCCAAAATTAATATCACCATAGCCATTTTTATTCCAAACTTGCATACCCGAATAAGGCATTTGACGCTGAATTTGATCCCAGATCTGAGTCAATTTAAGCAAATGAATGGTCGCTTGGCTTAATGCCAATACACGAGGATTACTTTCAGTTAAGACTTTTTCTGCATCTAAAACGGGCGCAGCATCCAAAACCGTTGCTTGTACACCACCTTGTGCCAATAGAAGCGCGGTTAAGCCTCCCACTAGGCCACCACCCACAATAATCACATCTTTCATATGTTCTGTTTTCAGTGTCATGATTTCAATCCCATTGCGTAATTGGCCACTAATGGTTTGATACCTGGAATATTTTCAAATGCCATTAAACCTGTGTTGCGAATTACTTTTAAGAATGGATTTTGGTTACTGAACCCACGCACCACGGAATCACAGAATTTAATCACACGCTGTTGATCTTTTAAACGTGCTTTTTCATAGGCTTGTAGTACTGCTTTTTCACCTAAGTCGGCATTTTTTTCAAGTTGTTCACTTAAATATCGTACTAGCACATGCGCATCACGCATGCACAAATTAAAACCTTGTCCTGCAACTGGATGAATCGTGTGTGCTGCATTACCCATCAAGACGACACGCCCAATCGCTTGTTTTTCTGCTAAGACTTGAGACAAAGCAAAACTGAATCGCTTGCCTGTCTTTTGAAACTTACCAGCACGATCACCGTAGGTTTCTTGCAAGGCATCTAAGAAATGCTGATCATTTTCCTCACCCAACCATTCTCCTTCGGTGCCTTTTTTTACTGGCCAAACCACAGAACGGCGATATTCACCCGGCAGAGGCAACAAAGCCAAAGGTCCTAAATGACTAAAGCGTTCAAAACCAACATGTTCGTGTGGTTTAGACGTTTGAACTGTGGTCACAATCGCGACTTGATCATAATCATATTCTGAAGCTCCGATTCCCAGTGCTTTACGACAAAAAGAATCTCGACCATCTGCGGCAATAACCAACTTGGTTTGCAATTCAATATTTTTCTGATCGCGTTGAGCTTCAATATATGCAAAATCATCATCTTGAGTAAGTGAGGTGACTTGCACACCATCAATTAATTCAATTAAAGATTGTTTTTTAACTTCTGCAAGCAACACTCGGCCTAACCATGCATTTTCAATCACTTGCCCAAAACTCTCGACTTTCTCTTGCGCCGCTTTCAGACGTGCCTTTCCGAAACTCCCTTGTTCAGTAATATTCACTTCTAAGATAGGCGTTGCATGTTCTTGTAATGCATTCCATAAACCAAGCTCTTGATAAATTTGCACAGTGCGTCGTGATAAAGCGCTATTTCTTGCATCAAATGTAGAGTGATATGCGGCAAGATTTTCATCGTCATAATCTGGATATTTAATGGCTTCGAGTAATTTCACTTGAATATTTGCCTTACTCAGCATAAGCGCCAAACTTAGGCCAACCATTCCACCACCAACGATGATCACTTCTTGCTGCATGTTTAATTCCTTGTTGTGTATACCTGCTTTAAACAGATATGACCGACTCGAGATAAAATTTATATTACCTGAAAGAGAGTTGATTTTATAATGAAAAAGCGCTTCATGCGTTTGAGCTTTGTTTCTTTAGCTAAATTCGCTGCAATAAATTTTTAGAATTGAGTTGTATTTGAACATGGCGTTCATGACTTAAAATTTGAGTTAGATAAAAATATTAGTCAGTTAAAATATGTTAGATGTCTAAAACCCAAAAATATTAGATCTCTTTCATAAGTCGAAAAATGATTATTGAGTGGCCATAAATTGATAGGTAAAAATCCTTTCTCCCTTTGGGCGAAGGTTAGGATGAGGGAAAAGTCATGATGAGTGTATTTTATGAATAACGACTATTGTATGAATAATGACTTTTGAAAGAATTTTATCGTGACACTCTAAAACCGAAATGATTTTATCTGTACCGTACTGATAAAATGGCTCTTCTAAAACTAAGCAGCAATTAACGACTCGTGGAATAAATAGCTTGTCCAATTCAAAATCATCAAAAATAAAAAGCCGATCCATCAGGATCGACTTTCTAATGATTAGTTCGAAAAGAATGAGATTAATTTAGATAATCGTTGTACGTCTACGAATAGCACGATCCACACCGAACTTGCCAGCGAACATAGTCACCAATAGACCAATAAGTAAACCAAAGAATGACCAAAGTGCTGCTTTCGCTGCAACGTTTGTCGCCGCTGCCGCTTTCTCTTTCGTTTCTTCTTTCAATTGAACATATTGAACTTTTGCTTTCTGAATATTCGCTTCCAAACCATTAAAGAATTCGTTTTGTTGAGTCAAATAGTTATTCACTGCTTGATCTGCCTCTTGAGGCGTTAACGATGTATTTTTAGCTAAAGCTTGACTCACTTCATTTTTATCAATTGAACTGGTCACGGCCTGAGCGCGATTCTTTAACGTATCTGAAAGTTTTTGAATGATCTGATCGCTATTATTCGAGTCTAAAACCAACTCTTTAGCAGCAGTTTTGATTTGCTCTTTTGCCCACTCACCTTGTGCTTTCAAGTATTCAGGTTGCAACTCATCAATACCCGTTTTTTGTAAAGCTTCGCTCAGTTTAACATCACCATTTTTAAGCTCTGGAAGCGGAACGAGTTCCTCAAATGCTTGAGTACCTAAACTTGCTAAATTAATACCACTTTTGCCAATACCAGTTGCAACACTACCAGCAGCAGAAGTGACAGAACTAATTGCACTACCCGTTAAACGAGCAGCGTTGTTAATGGTCATAGCACCAAACCAAATACCGAACAATAGTGCCAGTGCCCAAACCAAAAATCCGTGTATAAGTCCGTCATTTCCAGCAAGTTTACCGGCAATAAAACCACCTACAGCCATACTCACCAGTAATGAGATAATGGTCCATATTGTTACGGCTGTGCCTGATCCATTACCAATATCAGTTGCAGACTCAGGATCTAACAATGCAAAACCTAAAGCGACACCGAGCAAAGAAAGCAATATAGAGATAGCGAGTACCGCGATTACACCAGCGAAAATACTGCGCCATGAGATTTGACTTTGAACAACCAGTTTTTCTTCATACATATTCTTCTACCTTGAGTTTGTTAAAATTTATTGTTAGAAAAAAGAGTTTGTATTTAATTCTTTCTCGCACTCAGATTATGTGAAAATTAACAGTTAATGCTGTATTCGATTTGTTGTTTTTATATATTTTTTCTAATAAATGAATGAAGAAAAGTATGAATGAAGCACCAAATTAGATTAATTATCTATAAAAAAAGAGTTAATTCATCAATTTATTTGTTAATTTACGTGGAATTAAATCTTAAGTATTTATTATTAAGTTACTCTTACTTGATCTCTTGAATACATCAAAAACGATGATTTTGCGGCAATAAATTTAATCTTTTTCACAAATCAAACCTTTCACAAATCAAACAATGATCATTGATTCGTAATAGTAAAAAATACCTTCTCCCTTTGGGAGAAGGTTAGGATGAGGGAATACTAAATGAAAGAATCCTAAAAATTATTTATCTTTTTTATCAATGAATTAAATATTGATCCTAGCCAAAAAATGTTGTTTTTTAATTCATTAAAAAACCGATCTTATGATCGGCTTTTTAACACAAAATATTGTTTAACTGACCATTAACGCTTCAATATCTTCAATGCTTTTCACCACATTTTTGGTCAGAACCAATGGGCCTTCTTTAGTTGCGACAATATCATCTTCAATTCGAATACCTATACCACGCCACTTCGGATCTACAGTTTCATCATCTGGTGCGATATAAAGACCCGGTTCAACAGTTACCACCATGCCTTCTTCATAAGTACGCCATTCACCATTTTGCTTATATGAACCGACATCATGAACATCCATACCAAGCCAATGCCCTGTACCATGCATATAGAATTGTCGGAAGGACTCTGTTTCAATAATCTGCTCTAGCTCACCTTGCATGATGCCAAGATCCAGTAAGCCTTGAACCAAAATACGTAGCGCAACATAATGCGGTTCTTTATAAGAATTGCCGATACGAACTGCATCAATCGCTGCAATTTGTGCATTCAATACAATTTGGTAAAGCGCTTTTTGCTCAGCACTAAATTGACCATTTACTGGAAATGTACGGGTGATGTCTGATGCATAAAATTCATATTCACAGGCCGCATCTATGAGCACTAAATCACCATCATTGAGTACTTTATTGTTTTCCACATAATGTAAAATACAACCATTTTCTCCACCACCAACAATGCTGTTATAAGACGGCACACAACCATTCTTACCAAAAACATAATTGAGCTCAGCTTCTAAAGCATATTCCATCATGCCAGGTTGAACCGCTTTCATTGCCTGCGTATGTGCTTGAGCACTGATATCAGAAGCAATTTGCATCAACTGTATTTCTTTATCGTCTTTGTGCAAACGCATTTCGTCAAGGATACGGTCTAACTGGATAAGTTGCGCTGGTGCTGAAGTCCCTTTTCGAGATTCCCCATTTGCGTCCACAATCCACTTTGCAACACGTGCATCAAACTCTGCACGATGCCCAATTCGATAAAATAATTTTTCTTTATCCAATAGTTTTTCAAGAATTTCTTCATCAAGCAGATCTATTGCATAGGCTTCATCGGCTTCAAAATCATCCACCGCGCCATCAACACCTGCTCGATAGCCATGCCAAATCTCCATATCACGATCGCGTTCACGACAGAATAGACTATAGCTATAGGCTTCATCTGAACCAAAGGTTTCAATCACTGCTACTGCTTCAGGTTCTGCAAAGCCCGTTAAATAATAAAAACTACTGTCCGCTCTGTATTTATAATCGGCATCACGATTACGCATAGCCACAGGGCTTGTTTCAATAATCACAATACTATTTGGACCGATCTGTTCTGCTAAACGGTCACGACGTTTCTGAAAATCAGCTTGAGTCAATTTCATGATGTATACGGCTTATATTGATATGAATAAATGGATGGTATTACTTAGTTCATATTGATGTTTACACCGAAGTGCAAACATCAAGCAAACATAATTTAAATTAACTTGGGCGGTCAGGTGTAAACATCTCTACAACTGTCGATTCGTTTGAAGCAACTTTTTTATTTTTAACATGCTGAAGTAAAGTACTGTCAGACACACTAATTTTCGGACGCCCCATTGAAAGGCTGACTGGAATTAAACGAACAAACTCGTATAACTCTTGGTAGCTTATCTCACCTTCTTCGTCATTGTCTGTGTCATCAAACTCTACAGCTGCGATATCTTGCAAATGTTGAATCAATTCCGCTTCATCTGAACGAATATGACCAGATGCTAAGCCAAAACCGAGCACCACGCCAGTACACCAGTCTGCCAAGGCTTGTACACGCTCAGAAAGTGGATGTTCATCATCTGGAAGCATCGGCAGATAATCAAGTTCATCTTCTGACAGTGCATGAAATACGTCATCTGTCTCTTCAATCAATAAATCGAGTGCTTCTGTCTCAAGCTGAGGGACAGTTAATGTCGCTAAGATTTGTAACCATTCATCATGCGTAGGTGCTTGTGTTACACAAACAATACCTGTTAGCAAACCATGTAACTCACTTGGGCTTGAAATCTCTTCAATGGAGCCAAAATTTTGACTCCAATCGTTCCAACCTGAAATATCGTCTTGCATTCGTTTATCCAATCTCTATACTTCTGTATATATTACCTTTGATTGCCAAACTACGCGACCTCGTTATGTTAGAACAATTACAGCGTCTACAGGCGCAAATCAACACACTTAAAACTCACTTGAAAGAAGTTGAGGGAAATCACGACACTTTGCTACAGCAAAAAAACAGTAGCGAAGAACAACTTCATGCTCAAATCACGTTGAAAGACAATATCATCACACAAAAGCATGATGACTTTGAAAAGTTGAATCATCAGCATACTGAGCTCAAAACGCAATTTAATAAATTGAATACAGATGCCTCCTCGCTTGCAGAGCGATATAGCCGTCTGGAAAAAAGCTGTACTGATCTTAAAAATCGTTTTCAGGAAATTTTAGCTGAACGCAATGATTTACGCCTCATCAAAGAGAAAATGCTTGCTGAGCAACTTGAAGCTAATCAAAAAATTCAAGACCTGAACAGCGAACGTGCTCGACTCATTCAAAAAAATGAGCATGCAAAAATGAAAGTTGAAGCGATTATTGAGCGTTTAGCGATATTAGGAACTGAGCAGGATCAGCATGCGCAAGAAATTCAACAATTGGCACATCCTACAGAAATAAATGAGGAAGTATCTTAATGTCAGATTTAGTGACTGTAGAATTACGTTTAATTGAGCAATCATTCCGTCTGTCTACGACACAAGAAAAGAAAGCGGATTTAGAGCGTGCTGGCGATTTATTAAATGAAAAATTTCAAGAATTTCGCCGTAAAGCACCGAACGTTGAACATAATAAACTCGTGATTATGGTGGCGTTAGAACTGATGCAAGAGGTTTTAACCATGAATAAATCCTTACAAGAATATGCGCAGTGTGAACGATTATTGGAAGTAATTTTGGAAGATGTTGAAAAAACTGTATAAAACCGCTTTTTCTTTGTGCAATTGATGCTTAAATCATCCTAATTCATCAATATAATTTTTGTTCTCATTTGCCAATTGATCTGGATTGAGTATACTTAACTTATCTCTGGGATGTTTGCCAGCGGGTCTATTCCCCTGCCGATACTAACACCTACGGATGTGTTCTGTATATTTAGAGTGTATGCCTTCCTTCGTGTAGGTAACCCAGCAAGTATGCGTCACATCCACCTTGAACTCGTCGGGTTCAGGGTAACGACATGCAGCGGCATCTTCGGAGTGCTTTTAAGTGATTGTTTTATAACAACCACGAACAAAATTTCAAAAATCCCCACCAAATCAATTTTCATTTTCTAGCGCTTTGTATACTCCATGTATACCAAAGATCTAATCACTTATGCAGCTGGTGCTGTTAGGAAATGAAAAAGTGTCAAACAAAAAAGTTCTCATTACCCTATCGTTCGTTAAAAATCTGATTAAAGAATTGAACGACCCACATGTGGATGAAACACTAAAACAGTCAAAACAATATTGCTTTGATATCACGAATGGGAAACAAATCTTTTATCGAGATAACAAACTTGTTGGCTTTGCCATCAGAGCAACTCGTCATTCTCTTGTCTATACTGTGGAAAAGAAGATGCCAAATGGTTCCCCCTGTCGTGTGACTATTGGTGACCATGGTCTTTATACACCGGAAACAGCAAGGCAAAAAGCGACCGAGTATCTTCTAGAGATGTCCCAAGGCATAAACCCTAATGAAAAAAAAGAACAGCTACGTCAAAAAGCTTCTCAGGAACGTATAAACCATCAAAAAATTCCGACTGTAATAGATGCGTATAGGCACTATATCGAAGCCAAATCAGAGTTAAAGCCTAATACAGTTGCTATATATGATCGAGATATGAATCTGTACTTAAAAGATTGGCACCATTTAAAAATTACAGAGATAACTATGCAAATGGTGGTTGGTAAGCATGCTGAAATATCGCAAACCAATAAGTCTCATGCCAATATTACCCTTAAGCTATTTTCTGCAATTTATAACTACCACCGAAAAAGACTGACTAATAATAACCAACCACTTATCACAGAATTTAGTCCAGTTCAGATTCTTTATCAGAATGACCTTTTTAACAAATTAAAACCTAGAAAAAATTATATCAACAGTGAACAACAAGCAGATTGGGTATCAGCGATCGTTCAAACCCAATGGCGAGGAAATGAAAAAGCGAATGAATATGGGTATTTGAATCAAGACTTCCTTCTAACATTTGTACTCACTGGTCTTAGGCGCACTGAAGTTGAGCAACTTGCATGGGCTAATATTGACTTAAAGTACGGGACCTTAAAAATTATTAATCCCAAAAATGGAGAAGACCTACTCTTACCTTTAGGTGAAACACTACTGCATATCTTTAAACAACGAAATAAATATTCGAACGGCTCTAAGTATGTCTTCCCAGCAACGAATAATCAAAACCATATCAAAGATCGCAGGCATGTTCGTCATAAGATTACCGAAACTACAGGAATAGCATTTACCTTTCATGATTTAAGACGCACATTTACGTCTATTGCAAACCGTTGTGGTATTGGGATGTATACCGTTAAGGCTTTGATCAATCATTCTTATCAAGATGACTCAGATATTACAGCTGATTACACACAGATTGATGCGAAAGACTTAAGGGATGCTATGCAGAAAATTGAAAATCATATTCTTTCTGACGATGTGAAAAATATTATTTTCAATCGTGAATATTTAACAGACAAGTCAACTAGAATGTATAGATAGTAAACCGAACTAAAAAGTTTTGTTCTCTACACTTTAAAATATGGCGGGAGTTGAACCCGCTAAAGCTTAACTCTATCAAAATCTATCAAATATAATTGTTTGTATTTTCAATAATTTATATAATTTCATTTGATAGTTTTTGATAGGATTTAAAAAAAGTGTGGCAAAAAATGTGGCAATTATTTTTTACCCAATGTGAACCCAAATTTGATTTAGTGCATTGAATCATAAAACTATTATTGTCTAAATCCCCCTAGGATAATGCAATGATAAAGACTCAGAGAACTAACTGTAGTAAGAGATTCTTTTCTTTGAGAATCGCTCAAGCTGCTTTAAGAAACCATCAAAGTAATCTTTGTCTTTTTCATCCGTTCTAAAACCAGCATATAAGGTACGACGTAAACCTTCAGGTGCAACACAATTAAGACGTCGTGAAGTGACCCAACCTTTTTGCTCATATTCATTCACCACCCAATCAGGCAATGCGGCAATACCACGACCGCTAGCAACAAGTTGAATCAACATTTGGGTTAAATCTGTAGTTCGAATATTTTTCGGCTGAATATTTGCAGGAATAAATAGCTTCGACATGATATCTAAACGATGTTTATCCACTGGATATGTAATAAGCGTTTCTTCAGCTAACTCTTGAACAGTAATGTGTTCTGCACGCACCAATGGATGTGTTGTCGATAAGACAAGTCGAGACTCATACTCAAACACTGGAAAGTATTCAACACCTTTCAAAGCAATCGGATCTGCAGTAATCAATAAATCAAATTCGCCATTTTGCAATAACTCATGTGGATTTTCTTCAAATCCTGATGCAAAATCCAAATCGACATCGGGATATTGAATACGGTATTGATTGAGTAAGGGCATGAGCCAATCGAAACAACTATGGCATTCAGAAGAAAAAGTAATCCGACCAGTTTGCCCATGAATAATACGGGTAATGTCGCTTTGTGCAATTTGAACTTGTGGCAATACTTCATCGGCCAATTTCAATAGACGTAAGCCAACATTAGAGAAACTGATAGGACGTGTACGACGATTGACTACTTCTACACCAAACCATTGATCTAGCTCTCGCAACTGGTGAGATACAGCCGAAGGAGTCAGACATAGGTCACCTGCTGCTGCAACCAATGAACCGTGCTCTCTCAAGGCTGTCAGTGTTTTTAAATGTCGTATTTCTATCATGTAAATCCCAGACAATAACTATAATGTTAGAAAAGCCCACACTGAGTGAGCCTGTTCTTCATATCAAATTAATTGAATATCTCTTAACTCAACCCTTTAAACAGGAAAAAGCATCCAACGATACTCAACAATACCGAAAAACATTTTTTCAGCATTTGCGGTGATAAAGCATGTGCCGCTTTTGCACCAAACTTAGCCGTAATGAAACTCATGATGCTAATGCCAATAAATGCATAAATATGCACATAACCAATGGTATTAGGTACATTAATCTCAGCATTTATACCAAAAATAATAAAACCTAATGCACCAG
>JAHLFF010000100.1 GCA_018883945.1 Candidatus Acinetobacter avistercoris | reverse complement strand
ATACTAAGCATATTTTAGTTATTGATCAAACCTTTGGAGATCAATCCATCAAATATGCAGGTGCGACATCAGAAACATTTAAAACCATGCTGGCACAAGCTTGTTCGGACCATCCACAAGCGACCATTTGGGTGAAAACCCATCCAGATGTATTGGCAGGCAAAGCACAATCCCATTTTCAAGCACAAGACTTCACATCTGCAAATATTCAGGTCTTAACGGATGCTTATAATCCGATTGAATTATTGGGCTATATCGATGAAGTTTATGTGGTCAGTTCACAGCTTGGCTTTGAAGCCTTGCTTTGTGGCAAGACAGTTCATTGTTTTGGGGTGCCATGGTATGCCGGCTGGGGTTTAACTCAAGATCAACACGCACCATTGCATATTTTAAATAGGCGACGTGCTCAAACTAAATCCTTAGAACATTTATTTGCTTGTGCGTATTTGCAATATGCCCGTTACGTCAATCCGGTGACAGGACAACGCTGTGAATTGGAAGAGATCCTAGAGTTGCTGATTCCCAATATCCGGTTTCAACAGCGTCTGGCCCAATCCTATACAGCTTATGGATTTAGCCCATGGAAGAAAAAGTTTATCGCTGCTTATTTTGCTTTTCCCAAGCTTAATCTGAAATTTCAACGCTATTTCAAACCTGAAAAAACTGCTGATGTTCTGGCATGGGGTAAGAAAGCCAAACAGTTAAAAGATTTGAACTATAAACAGGTGACGACTGTTGAAGATGGCTTTATTCGTTCTGTGGGCTTGGGTGCGAAGCTGATTCGTCCATGCTCTCTGGTTTTTGATGATATCGGGATTTATTATGATGCCACGCAGTCATCGCGTATTGAGCAACTACTTAATCAGATAGAATTGGATTCTTCGCAAATACAGCGCGCACAGCGTTTGCAAAAAATGCTGATAGATCTTAATATTTCAAAATACAATGTAGGTGAGTCAAGGCCATTAAAACGTCCTCAGCATTCGCGGGTTTTATTGGTCGTGGGGCAGGTTGAAGATGATATGTCGATTCAGCTCGGCGGAATGGGTATTAAGACCAATCTGGAGTTGCTGAAACAAGTGCGAGAAAATCATCCGGACAGTTATATTATTTATAAGCCACATCCAGATGTACAAACGGGGCTACGTGTAGGGAAAATTCCCGAAAAGGATATGTGGATTTATGCTGATCAGATTGAATTGAATACCTCTATTTTGGAATGTTTTGATATTTGTGATGAGGTCCATACCATAACCTCGCTCAGTGGCTTTGAGGCCTTAATTCGAGGTTTAAAAGTTTATTGTTATGGTTTGCCTTTTTATGCAGGTTGGGGCTTGACACAAGACTTGTATACCTCACAAAGACGCAACAATAAAAATGTGACATTGGAAACTTTGTTATATGTAACTCTTGTAGAATATCCAACATATAATTTACCACATACTCAGGCGTCGGGTATTCCCCTGGTTCGCCCCGAGGATGTGATCGCTTATATTAAAAGTCAATTGGATCAACCGCTAGATCATGATCATCAGTATAAGCGTGTATTATTACAGTTATATAAAAAGTTTAAAAAATAGGCCAGTTTTTTATGTCAGTCCATGTGAATCGTTTATTGCTCTCTGAACGGGTTCTGTTGTTACAGGGGCCGATGGGAGGCTTTTTTAACCGTTTTTCTGCTTGGCTAAAAGATCATGATATTCAGTGTTTTAAAGTAAACTTGAATGGTGGAGATCAGTTTTTCTCACGTTCTTTTGAACATAATTTTGATTTTACCGGTCCTTATGCCGATTTTTCGGCGTGGATCGAAGACTTGCTCTTATCTCAAGAGATTGATGCAGTGGTATGTTTTGGAGACTGTCGTAAGTATCATCAAGTTGCAAAAAAAGTCGCATTAAAACATCGAATTAATTTTTTTGCTTTTGAGGAAGGCTATATTCGACCAAACTATATTACTTTTGAGCAAGATGGAGTTAATTTCTTTTCCAACTTTTTGTCGCATTTAAAATTAAAAACAAAAAAACAAAAAAACATTCAAGCCCAAGAAGTCTCTCAGGTCAATAATAGTTATCGCTCGATGCTGATCAGTGTCATGGTCTATTATCTATTTATGCTGCTTTTCTCCTGGAAATATCCACATTATAAGCATCATCGACAGATGAGCATTTGGGCAGAAATTTATTATTGGATCTGGTCGGGTCTACGGCGTATCAAAAATTCTTGTGTGGAGGAAGCGCGTTTTAATGCATTGATGAATGCTTATAAAAAGCGTTATTTCGTTTTTGCTTTACAGGTACATAATGACTTTCAAATTCGAACCCATTCCGATTTAAAATGTATGAAAAAGTACATTCACATGGTGATTCAGGATTTTGCGCAGCATGCCGATCCATACCACCATTTGGTGCTCAAGCATCATCCGATGGATCGCGGTTATCGTAATTATGCCTCTTACATTCGTAAGCTGGCGAAGTCCTACGATGTTGAAGGGCGTATTCATTATTTTTGTGATATTCATTTACCTACGCTATTGAAAAATAGTCTGGGTTTTGTGGCGGTAAATAGTACTACCGGAATTCAGGCCTTATATCATCATATTCCGGTCAAGGTATTGGGTTATGCGCTTTATAATTTGCCTAAATTGACGAATCAACGTCCTTTGGCTAAATTCTGGAGAAATCCAGGTAAAGTCGATCAGGTGTACTTTAACTACTTCCGCGAAGAACTGATTAATTATTCCCAACTGAATGGAGCTTTTTATGGCGCTTCACCTTGGATGAATAATTATGATATGTCACATATCGAGGTTAACGTTGAAATGCAGCAAGCCAATAATCCTGTTTCTATCTGATTAATTGTATTAGTTCACACTGGATCATACATTCCTCTTGATAAAGAGAAAGTTATCCGTTTTGATAGTGATTTTCGGTGGTGTTTCAAAATGTATGCTGCTCATTTTAACACCACTATACAAAACTATGATTAATGTAAAAGAAACTCAGATTAAAAGCTGCTATATGATTCAAAACCTTTTTCGAAAAACAGCAGGTTCTCCTTACTGCTCTCTTTATTCGATGTCTTAATCGGCAATTGTTACCTTCTATTCCAGCTCTATGATATTTGCCTTAAAGGTTTTGATGAAGCTTTTACAATGATCGCTCGCTATACAATCATAAGTCATATTTAGTTCTTCCATACGTGTTTTTAGCTTTTGTGCTGTAAAAGCCATAGCTGAATCACAAGTTGAACTTTATAGTATTCAATTTAGACCACATCTAGCTGATTCTATCGGTGTAGACAGCATTACAGTATCAAATATTCAATCGGCCT
>JAHLFF010000099.1 GCA_018883945.1 Candidatus Acinetobacter avistercoris | reverse complement strand
CTATTAGACGAAATGGCATAGTACTGATGGAATTTTAGAAAATATTGCTGTAAGAATGCCAAATTTAAGGATTTTAAATTTGGCATTCTATTTTGAATATCAAGCTAATTTAATGCTCATTGAGAATAGTTCTAATACAAGATAAACCTAATAGAAAACAAACGTAATAGAAAATAAACCAAAGGTGAAAATGTGGCTAAAAACTTTAATCATCCCAAAGTCGTTGCTGCTTATGATGAGCATATTCGAAAGCTCATTCCTGGTTATGAATTGGTTCATTTACAAATTCAGGCGATCTTAAAAAGTCGTCTTCCAGTTGATGCGAAATTATTAATTGTGGGCTGCGGCACAGGTTATGAGTTGTCATATTTACTCGATCAATTTCCGTCTATGACACTGGTCGCGATTGATCCTGCTTTAGAAATGCTGCAACACGCCCAACGTAATTTATCGGATAGCGCTGATGTATCACGTGTTGAATTTATCCATACCGATACACAAGGATTAGATGCATTTTCCAATCATTTCGATGCAGTTTTAAGTATTTTGGTTTCTCATTTTATTGCTGAAGAGAGTAAAACAAATTTTTTTAGTGATATTGCCAAAGTATTGAAGCCGAATGGTCTTTGTATTAATTTTGATTTAGTACAGATAGACAACGAATCCGATAAAATTTCTTTAAAATACTTAACTGAATCAATCGGTTTGCCAGCGACTCAAAGCCAAGCCATGTTGGATCGTTTAGAGTATGATTTTCATTTAATCACGACAGATGCTTTAAAAGAGATTTATCATCAGGCTGGCTTTAAAACAGTTCAAACGTATACTCAAATATTAAATTTTTATGGTTTTATTGCGATTAAATGAGTTAAATCATCAAATTGAATAATGATTTCATTAAAACGTATATCAATTGATTACAATTGGATATATAACGAAAATGAAATAGGATTATGATTAAACAGTAGTTTTAAGAATATAAAAGGATGATTCATGGCAACTGATGCACAATTTCCTCAATCTGAAAATTTAGGTATCGCGGTTTATAGCAATAATGCTGATTCAATTGGTAATACGCCATTGGTTCGTATTAACCGATTGATTACGGGTGGTGCTACTGTTCTTGCAAAAACTGAAGCCAGAAATCCTGCTTTTTCAGTGAAAGACCGTATTGGTGCAGCATTAATTGCAGATGCGGAAAAAAGTGGAAAACTCAAAAAAGGCATGCATATTGTAGAACCAACCAGTGGTAATACAGGTATTGCACTTGCTTTTGTTGCAGCTGCCAAAGGTTATGAGATTACGTTAACCATGCCAGCCAGCATGAGTATTGAACGTCGTAAAGTGCTTAAAGCTTTGGGGGCTAACTTAGTCTTAACTGAAGCAGCAAAAGGAATGAAAGGTGCGGTCGAAGAGGCAGTACGTCTAGCCACTGAAAATCCTGATCAGTATTACTTACCACAACAGTTTGAAAATCCAGCCAACCCACAAATTCATGAAGAAACCACTGGTCCAGAAATTTTTGTAGCAACAGGCGGGAAAGTCGATATTCTTGTGGCGGGTGTAGGTACTGGCGGTACGATTACCGGTGTTTCACGTTATTTTGAAAAAATTAAAAATCAGCCGATTTATTCTGTGGCGGTAGAACCTGCAGATTCACCCATTATTGGTCAAACCAAACGAGGTGAATCCATAACACCGGGGCCGCATAAAATTCAGGGAATTGGTGCTAACTTTATTCCGAAGAATTTAGATTTAGACTTGGTCGATGAAGTGATTGCGATTGAAAATCAGGTCGCAATTGATTTTGCCCGTCAATCTGCGATTCAAGAAGGTATTTTTGTTGGTATTTCCAGTGGTGCCGCTTTAGCCGCAGCACATGAGCTTGCATCACGTCCAGAAAACGCAGGTAAAACGATCGTTGTGATCCTACCTGATGCTGGTGAACGTTACTTATCTTCAGTGTTATTCGAAGATATTTCAGCAGAATAATCTATTCAATTTAATCGATTTATAATTCTGTTTAAAAATTGAAGAAAAAAACCGATTCAAACGAATCGGTTTTTTTGTTTTTTTAAATGGTTTTTAAAAAATATATCACCAACTAAAGAAAGTGAGTTACTAAAGTCTTAATCGTTATCTGGTCGCTATAAATTAAATAAACCCTAGATACTATTCAGATTATCCGAAATATTATTTACCATATGAATCAAGCGCGGTCCAATTTCATTTTCCAGTTTTTCTTGGTTGAGTAAATAACTCGGCGCACCACAATTGAAGGTTAAGATCCCATGCTTTGGATGCACCAAAGGAACTGCAACTGAGTTCACATCTTTAGTCCAATCACCTAAAGATAAACAATAGCCATAATCTTGATAATCACGAATTGCACGTTCTAAATTGCGTTTAATGTTGAGCCATTGTTCTTCATTTCTTTTTTTAATCGCGTCAAATAAGAATTCTCTTTCTTTAATTTCCATCGCCGCTAGACAAGCACGTCCCATGGCACTCGAGTGTATTGGCAGCGTAGAACCCACTGAACGGCGCATCGTGAGATTTGAGTCAGTATGTACAACCTCTAGATAAATCATATTCAAACGGTCACGGGTTGCCATCGCAACGGGTGCTTGAGCATAACGAGACATTTCTTCCATGATAGGATAGGCCTGATTTCGTGCAGAGATATTACTTAATGCAGAATAGCCCAGCGCCAGAACGCCAACATCTAATAAATACTTCGTGGTATTGGGGAGTTGTTTTAAATAGCCCAAAGAAACTAAAGTACTGGTAATACGTGCAACTGTTGGTTTCGGCAAATGGGTTAACTGTGCAATTTCCTGATTACCCAGTAGCTGATTTGTTCCAGAGAAGCATCTTAATATTTCTAATCCACGTGCAATAGACGCAATAAACTGAGGGTTATTTTCACGATGAATGTGCGAAATAGGATCTAAACGAATTTCATCAAAGTTAGGCGTTTCACCTTTTTTATTTATTGTCATATTGAACAGATATCAAGTTAATTCATACATACTATAACAATTAAATTTCACGATACAAAATAAAAGTTTAAATAAACGATAAATCGCAGTGATTTTCATCATTTTTGTTGTTGATTTTAAAAAAATTATAGAAAAAACCAATATTTCTCAAAATTTTCAATTTATTTTTCAATCAAATCTAAGCTGAGCAAACTTTTATGCTGCTTAATTTTTTATAGTTAATATGTTTTTATAAATTTATATATATCAATCTATTAATAAAGATAAAAAGCATAAATAATCATTTAAATAATGAATCATGAGCATTTTAATTGTTTAAAATTTAAATTTTTTAAATAAATCTCTTGCTGTAATTGAGTTTTTATGGTTATTTATTTCGTATTGCGAAATAAAAATAAGGGTAAAGGAATTTACTCAAACGATATTATGGAGATTCTTATGATTCGCGATCCGGAAATGCTTGAACAACTTTTAGGGACTATCCGAGACTTTGTCAGAGATGAGCTTGTACCTCTAGAACATGAAGTAGAAGAAAATAATGCAATTCCAGAACATATTATCAATCAGATGAAGGAATTAGGCTTATTTGGACTCACAATTCCTGAAGAATATGGTGGTCTTGGGATCACGATGGAAGAGGAAATTCTTGTCGCAATAGAATTGGGGCAAACTTCCGCTGCCTTTCGCTCTCTGATCGGAACCAATAATGGGATAGGTTCCAGCGGTATTTTAATCGACGGAACTGAAGAGCAAAAACAGAAATATTTACCTCGTTATGCCACAGGCGAAATCATTGGTTCTTTTTGTTTGACTGAACCTGATTCAGGGTCAGACGCTGCGTCGTTAAAAACCAGTGCGATAAAAGAGGGCGATTATTATGTTTTAAACGGGACAAAACGCTTTATTACCAATGCACCTCGCGCTACAACATTTACAGTAATGGCACGGACGAATGCTGAAATTAAAGGTGCTAGCGGTATTTCTGCATTTTTAGTCGAAGCAGGCACACCAGGTTTAAGTCTCGGTAAAATTGATAAAAAAATGGGGCAACACGGCTCATATACTTGCGATGTGATATTCGACAATTGCAAAGTACATCAAGATCAGTTGATTGGCGGAGTTGAAGGTATTGGTTTTAAAACCGCTATGCGCGTATTAGATAAAGGCCGTCTGCATATCGCAGGTTATAGCGTAGGCATGGCAGAACGCATGCTTGATGATGCTGTAAATTATGCGGTTGAGCGCAAGCAGTTTGGGCAACCTATTGCCAGTTTTCAATTAATCCAAGGCATGTTGGCGGATTCTAAAGCTGAGATTTATGCTGCCAAATGTATGGTACTGGATGCTGCTCGATTACGTGATGCGGGTCAGAATGTCACAACAGAATCGTCATGTGCAAAAATGTTTGCGACAGAAATGTGTGGACGCGTCGCGGATCGCTGTTTACAGATTCATGGTGGAGCAGGTTATATCAGCGAATATGCCATTGAGCGCTTCTATCGAGATGTTCGCCTGTTCCGTCTTTATGAAGGAACGACACAAATTCAGCAGATCATTATTGCACGTGAATTGATTAAAAAAGCGACTGCATAATCGTAAAGATAATATTTTTAAAACAAGATTTTAAAAAATAGGTCTTAAAAATAAAGTTTTAAAGACACAGTATTAAAGAAAAAATTTTAAATACAGAATTTGCGAAGAAAAGTTTTCAAACAGAATCTTCGCAAAACAGCACGCAAAATAGTACGTAAACAATACTCGTAAAAAAGATAAAGGACATATTGAGATGACGACAAAAAACAGATTTGATTGGCAAGATCCATTTTTAATTGAACAGCAACTCAGCGAAGAAGAGCGCATGATTCGTGATGCCGCTGCTGCATATTGTCAGGATAAACTTGCTCCGCGTGTGCTTGAGCAATTCCGTCATGAAACGACAGATATTTCGATTTTTCGTGAAATGGGTGAGTTGGGTTTACTTGGACCAACCATTCCAGAGCAATACGGTGGCGCTGGCTTAAACTATGTGAGTTATGGCTTAATTGCACGCGAAGTAGAACGTGTAGATTCAGGCTATCGTTCGATGGCCAGTGTGCAAAGTTCATTGGTGATGGTGCCAATTAATGAATTTGGCTCGGAACAACAAAAGCAAAAATATTTACCAAAATTAGCCACAGGTGAGTTCATTGGTTGTTTCGGATTAACGGAACCTGATCATGGTTCAGATCCAGGTAGCATGATTACACGTGCCAAGAAAGTAGATGGTGGATACCGTTTAAGTGGTGCAAAAATGTGGATCACCAATAGTCCAATCGCTGATGTATTTGTGGTGTGGGCAAAAGAAGTATCGACAGAAGGCAATGTTGGCGATATTCGTGGTTTTATTTTGGAAAAAGGCTGGGAAGGTCTCACAGCACCAACGATTCATGGCAAGGTCGGCTTGCGTGCATCGATTACAGGTGAAATTGTGATGGATAATGTCTTTGTACCAGAAGAAAATGCATTTCCAGAAATTCGTGGTTTACGTGGTCCATTTACCTGTTTAAACAGTGCGCGTTACGGCATTGCTTGGGGTGCTATGGGTGCAGCAGAATTCTGTTGGCAGACGGCACATCAGTACACCATGGATCGTAAACAATTCGGTCGTCCTTTAGCGGCCAACCAATTGATTCAGAAAAAGCTCGCCGATATGCAAACTGAAATTGCATTAGGACTTCAAATTGCGCTTCGTTTTGGTCGAATGAAAGATGAAGGGATTGCATCAGTTGAAGGTACGTCACTGATTAAACGTAATAACTGCGGTAAAGCCTTGGATATTGCGCGTGTTGCGCGTGACATGATGGGTGGAAATGGTATTTCAGATGAATTCGGTGTAGCTCGACATCTGGTAAATCTTGAAGTTGTGAACACCTATGAAGGAACTCACGATGTTCATGCTTTGATTTTAGGCCGTGCTCAAACAGGTATCGCTGCATTTTGTAATTAAAGCGTTCGATTTCAACGGGTCAGAATAATCTGGCTCGTTGAATTACTGTTTTAAGCAAATCAGCTTTTATGAAATCTGACTCCAGCAAATTATTTAAAAGTAAATCCATTCACGACTTCATGACAATTTAAGAATGAAAATACTCAGATAGGACGCTTATTAAATTGATGAGTCAATCTTATTAATAGGAATTTAAGTTGAAGAGAAAAAAATGGAGTCATGATAAACAAATAAAGTTTTAAATATTTTTAATTAAGAGCTCTTTCATCAATCTAAAGAAATCTTTAGCGGCAATAAATTGAAATAAAAAATACCGTCTTCCTCTGAGAGAAGATTAGGATGGGAATATTTTGATGATGTTTATATGACTTTTTTGATGATGAGCAAGTCGTTTAAAAAGAAGTTGGAATAGTCTCGCAAAGTTTTTTTATCGTTTAATAAAAATATTTCTGAACAATCAGACAAAATCAATGGAGTGGACATGGAACAGGTCGTTCAAATTGAGCAAATCTCAGCGCATGTTGCGATGGTCAAAATTCATCGACCTGAAGCAAAAAATGCATTAAATACAGAAGTGCGGCAGAAACTCGCGACCGCTTTCCATCAATTAAATGATGATGAAAATATCCGTGCCATTATTCTGACGGGCGGTGACAAAGATTTTGCTGCGGGGGCTGATCTTAAAGAATTAGCACAAGCAGAAACGATTCAAATGATGCAACGTCATACTGAACGATATTGGCAAGCGATCGCTCAATGTTCAAAACCAGTCATTGCAGCTGTGAATGGTTATGCATTGGGCGGTGGCTGTGAGTTGGCTATGCATGCTGACATTATTATTGCTGGAAAAAGTGCTCAATTTGGTCAACCTGAAGTCAAAGTCGGGGTTATGCCAGGTGCGGGTGGAACGCAGCGTCTATTTCGTGCAGTA
>JAHLFF010000098.1 GCA_018883945.1 Candidatus Acinetobacter avistercoris | reverse complement strand
CACCACCGTCTATCTTCGTCGGCAGCGTCAGATGTGTATAAGAGACAGTTATCAATTCGCCGGATAATTTCAACTGTTCGAGATAACGTTGCATGATCTTCGGCATCTACAAGCTGCCCACTAAAATGATTGAGGAGATGACGACTATACGCTTGCAAACTCTGATCACGATGCGTCAAAGTATTGTCTAAATCAAATAATACTGCTTGTATTGCCATCCTTAAAATTCTTTATTTGTTAGTTCATGTAGTAGATCTTAACAAATATATCATCAACGTCTATATTCATATTAATGAAGATCATTGCACGAATAACTCTATTATTTTGAGTATTCATCATTAGGTGAGAATTAATTTAGACGAGCTCGTTTTGGACTTTTCGCCATAGAAATAAAGGCATCAGTAAAATAATACCCAATATTGAAATGATCAATAAATAGTTCTGATAACCCATTAAGTCACCCGCAATACCACTTACTGTATACAGAGCACCGCTAACCAATGCCATTAATGACACTTGGAACGTAAAATCGGTGCCCGCATATTGTTTGCGACTATATTGCATCACTATCGTTAAAATGATGACCAGTACCATGGCAGAAAACATATCTTCTAAAGCATTAATGAGGTAAATCACCCACAGCTCGATAGGTTGCTGCTCTGTATGTAACTTTGCCAACCAAGTAAAACCAAATAAGCTGATCAACTTTAAAACTGAAAATAAAATTAAAGCCTGACTGCGACTAAAATACCGAAGGTACAATGCTGCCACTCCTGCACCTAATAGTGCCGCCAAAGCACCCAACATGGTGATATATACGCCTATCTGAGACAATGTTAAGCCTAAATCAACCAACAAAGGCTTAATGATTGGTCCCGACAAGCCATCTGTTACTTTGATACAGCACAATACAATGAACCAATAGATCATTACTTTTGAAGATAAAAAGTATTTTAAATATTGTTGAATCGCATAACGTGTCAGACCTAATTTATGATTATTTTGCAGAGCGTTTCCATTCATTTGCCGCGTATGCTTAGGCTCACGATAAAACAAGATAGGTAAAGTATTAAGTAGCACTATCGCAGCTAAAATCAAAAATGTACTCTGCCAACTCAACCAATCCAAAATCCAGAGCAGTGCTCCGCCACCCACGATAAAACCAAAGCGAGAACCCACCACTTGGAACATATTTCCCATATGCTGTTTTTGAGTATCTAAAATATTGACAGCTAAACCATCAGTGGCGATATCTTGAGTCGCTCCGACGCTATTCATACACAGTAGTGCGATAAAAAATGCCAATAGGTAGATGGGATTATTTAAAGACTCAATCGGCAAAAAGGACAAAATGATAAGCGTTAAGATTGTTAAAAGTTGCGTCGGGATGATCCAACTTCGATAATGACCAAAAACTTGATGTCCATAATGATCGACCCACGGTGCCCATAATACTTTAAGTGCCCAAGGCGCCATCAACAATCCAAAACCACCAATATGAGTCAATGATACACCTTGGGCACGTAACACCACTGGAAGTGCATGTGTCATAAAACCCACAGGTAGACCTTGTGCCAAGTAGAGAGAAAACAGCAGTAAATAGATCTGGGGCATTTTTTTCATATATGTGAAAATCAATTAATCGGGCAAAAGGATGACTAAGATAAGGTTTAATTTGTATTTTTTTATCAAAAGGATATTATTGAATTTGCCAATGTAGCAAAGTATCGACATCTTTAAAATACTCACAAAGTTAAAATAAAGACAGCAATAATGACTAAACATTTTCCGACATTACCCAAAGACATTCCACATCGCGGTTCAAGATTGAGTCGTCAATTTTTTAAAAGACTTTATTTAGCACAAGGTTGGCAGTTTGAGGGAGATTTTCCTAATCTTCCAAAAGCAGTCGCTATTATTTCTCCGCACACTTCAAATTATGATGGTTGGTATGCGTTTATCGCAATGCTCGGCATAGGAATTCGGGTCACTATTTTTGGCAAAGACACTTTATTCAAACCTCCATTTGATCAGTTTTTATCATGGTGCGGTGTAATCCCCGTGAAACGGGATACTCCGCATGGATTGACTCAGCAGATTGTCGACGTGGTCAAGAGCAAAGATAAAATTTGGATTGCAATGGCGCCTGAAGGTACACGTAAAAGTGCCGAAAATATTCGCACGGGCTTTTATCATATTGCCACAGGTGCCAATATTCCAATTGTGATGTTTGCCTTTGATTATGATCATAAAATAATTCGCTGCTTAGGTGTGATGCATCCAACTAATGACTATAAACAGGACTTAAATGAAATTTTAGAACGGTATAGAGGCCAGTTTTCACCTAAAAATTTAGCTCAACTGGCAAAACCACTTAAAAATCTTTTGTAACAGCGCTAGAAACTTCAGCCACAATCTGTTGAGATATGCTTTAAAAATAATCGTATATTTATAGATCTCCCCTTATGCACATTCGCTCTACTGTACAAAAAATCGGATTTGTTAGCCTTATTGCGCTCAGCCTAGCAAGCTGTGACAAAGCCACCAAAACACCGACTCAAACGACGCCACTAAAAGCCCGTGAACCCGTCATTGCTATCGCTCTCGGCGGTGGTGGTGCTAAAGGTTTTGCTCATATTGGTGTATTGAAAGTCCTTGAATCACACGGTATTAAACCGAAGATTGTGACAGGAACCAGTGCCGGAAGTTTTGTGGGCAGTATATATGCCAGTGGTAAAACCCCCTTTCAATTACAGCAAATTGCCCTGCAACTCAAAGAATCAGATATTCGAGATTTAACTTTTAATCGCCAAGGTGTGATTCTGGGACAAAAATTGCAAGACTATGTCAATCGACAAATTGGCAATAAACCGATCGAGCAATTCCCTATTCGATTTGCAGCAGTAGCTACACGTTTAGATAATGGTAAACGTGCTGATTTTATTAAGGGTAATGCAGGTCAGGCTGTACGTGCCTCATGCAGTATTCCAAATGTCTTTGTACCAGCAACGATTGGTAATGCAAAATATGTTGATGGTGGTTTAGTCAGTCCTATTCCTGTGCAAACGGCCAAAGATATGGGTGCTGATATTGTGATCGCAGTGGATATTTCTGCACGTCCTGCGGGAGACAAACCCTTAAGTATGCTGGGTCTACTTGATCAGACCATTAATATTATGGGTCAACAAAGTATTAATAATGAACTCAGTCTGGCCAATATCGTGATTCAACCTAAGGTTGGACATTTGGGTACTCTTGATTTGAAAACCAGCAATGAATCCATTCTAGAAGGTGAAAAAGCTGCACAACTCAATATAAAATCGATTGATATTGCGATCGCCAATTTCAAGAAATCACCAGCTGCATTTAAACCTGCTCCACGCTCACGCCTGCAGTAACCTATTATCTTTAAAGTATATTCAGAATTGTCTAAGTCTGTTATCTTGATATTGATGATCCCCATCTATATCAATGATAACGATAGAGTAGATGTATGAATTTTATATTTGAGCCATGGCATTGGTGTGTGTTGGGCATATTGCTCATTTTATCTGAATTGATCTTGCCTGCTTTTGCAGCACTGTGGTTTGGTGTTGCTGCAGTGCTGGTCAGTATTCTTTTGTGGGTTTTTCCAGAGATGAGTTTTGTTTTACAGCTCGTTTGTTGGATTATTTTGTCGATTTCATGCACGTTATTGTGGTTTAAATTTATTAAGCCGCTGTCGGTAGATAAAACCAAAGCAGGTCTACCACGTGAAGCAACCATCGGACAAACCGGTATGGTCATTCATGTTGGATTAGACGCAGAACTTATTCGTGTTCGTTTCTCATTACCTGTATTGGGTTCAGATGAATGGAATTGTCGTTCTTTATTGCCTGTCAATGTGGGTGACCGTGTTCGTGTGGTCGACATCATCGGCAATGAGCTTTTGGTACAACCACATAATAATGCGACTTCACCACTCTAAACGTGTTTTCTAACTGGTTTATAGCGCCTGAGAATAAACTCAATTTAATTTTATAATCATAAATATCAAAAAGAGGAACAGACATGTCTGGTTCAATTATTGCGTTAGCAATTTTAGTATTCGTCGGTATCACCATTTTCAAAGGTGTTCGTATCGTTCCACAAGGCTATAACTGGATTGTGCAACGCTTGGGTAAATACGAAAGTACACTCAGTCCTGGCTTAAACTTTGTGATTCCATATGTCGATGAAGTTGCTTATAAAGTAACGACCAAAGATATTGTTTTAGATATCCCTTCGCAAGAAGTGATTACACGCGACAACGCTGTTTTAGTGATGAATGCTGTGGCTTATATCAACATCACCATGCCTGTAAAAGCGGTATACGGTATTGAAAACTATATTTGGGCTATTCAAAACTTAGTTCAAACATCATTACGTTCTATCGTCGGTGAAATGGATCTAGATGATGCATTATCTTCACGTGATCATATCAAAGCAAAATTGAAAGCTGCAATTTCTGATGATATTTCAGATTGGGGTATTACGCTAAAAACTGTTGAAATTCAAGACATTCAACCCTCTACAACGATGCAGTCGGCAATGGAAGCACAGGCAGCCGCAGAGCGTCAAAGACGAGCAACAGTCACCCGTGCAGATGGTGAAAAACAAGCCGCTATTTTAGAAGCAGAAGGTCGTCTTGAAGCGTCTCGTCGTGATGCTGAAGCACAAGTCGTCTTGGCAGAAGCGTCAGAAAAAGCCATTAACATGGTCACCAATGCAGTCGGGGATAAAGAAATTCCTGTTGCATACTTATTGGGTGAACAGTATGTCAAAGCCATGCAAGAAATGGCTAAATCTAATAATGCCAAAACAGTGGTTCTACCTGCCGATATTATGAATACTATTCGTGGTGTTATGGGTCGTAATCCATCTTAATAAAAAATTGATTTATAATTTATACAGGCAGCTTTCGAGCTGCCTGTATTTTTTGACTCTAAAAAATTTATTTGAACTCTACAAGCTTCTGAAATATTCAGCATTTTTTTCTAAATTATGTTTAAATTTCCACTAAATTTAGATTTGTTATTTTGCAATCTACAATCCTACATCAATATGGATATCGTATGAGCTCCCTAAATCCCACCTTAATTACTTTTCTATTCTATATAGTCGCCATGGTTATCATTGGATTAATGGCATATCGCGCGACCACTAACTTTTCAGACTATATTTTGGGTGGACGTCGTTTAGGTAGTTTCGTGACAGCACTGTCTGCGGGTGCTTCAGATATGAGTGGTTGGTTGCTCATGGGTCTGCCTGGCGCTATTTACTTGTCAGGTTTATCTGAAATTTGGATCGCGATTGGTTTGATTATTGGTGCGTGGTTAAACTGGTTAGTGGTTGCTGGACGTTTACGTGTGCACACTGAAGTTCAATATAATGCATTGACTTTACCAGATTATTTTTCTAATCGCTTCAATGATCAAAAGAAAGTACTACGTATCGTTTCAGCATTCATTATCCTGATTTTCTTTGCAATTTACTGTGCATCTGGCATGGTTGCAGGAGCACGTCTATTCGAAAGTATGTTCGATATGCCATACAGCACAGCGTTGTGGATCAGTGCTATTGCGACCATTAGTTATGTATTCATCGGTGGTTTCTTAGCAGTTTCTTGGACTGATACGATTCAAGCTGGCCTGATGATTTTTGCATTATTACTGACTCCTGTCATGGTTTTACTCAGTTTTTCAGATATGACTCAAGTGACCTTAGCACTGGAAGCAGCACGTCCTCAGGCCACGAATATAATTGGAGATTTAAGTACGGTTGCGATTATCTCTTTATTGGCATGGGGTTTAGGTTATTTCGGACAACCCCATATTCTTGTACGTTTTATGGCTGTTGATTCGGTGAAATCGATACCAAATGCACGCCGCATTGGTATGACGTGGATGATTCTTTGTCTGGGCGGTGCTGTTGCTGCTGGTTATTATGGAATTGCTTTCTTTCAACAAAATCCTGAATTCGCTTCTATAGTTAACAATAATCCTGAAACTGTGTTCATGGAATTAACTAAAATTTTATTTAATCCATGGGTCGCAGGTATTATTTTAGCTGCAATCTTAGCGGCAGTCATGAGTACATTAAGTTGTCAACTTTTGGTGTGCTCAAGCACATTAACCGAGGATTTTTATAAATCCTTGCTGCGTAAAAATGCGACTCAGAAAGAATTGGTTTGGGTCGGTCGTTTCATGGTACTTGCTATTGCCCTATTGGCGATCGGTCTAGCTTCAAATCCTGAATCTAAAGTACTTGGTTTGGTTGCCTATGCTTGGGCTGGTTTTGGTGCGGCATTTGGACCATTAATTTTGCTTTCTTTATTCTGGAAACGCATGACCTTAAATGGTGCTTTATTTGGAATGATCGTCGGTGCTGTCGTTGTGATTGTCTGGAAAAACTTCTGGAGCGACACTGGACTTTATGAAATCATTCCTGGCTTTATCTGCTCGGCGCTCACTATTATCATCGTGAGTTTATTGGGTAAAGCACCGAATGAAGAGATTACCCAGCGTTTTGATGAAGCAGACCGTCTTTACAAAACGACGAAGTAATGAATATGATCAAATCAATACGTGAAATCTTTTAACTGCATTCTGTTGAAGTAGATCGTCATTGAATAATGAAAAGTAAAAAATGAATCATTCAGAAAGTAACTAAATAGAGGGCAGCTTTGTCCTCTTTTTTAACTCTAGGGTTCTTATATTTTTAAAATTATTATATTTTTAAAATTTATCTTTAATAATCTTCTTGCATAAATCGATAAAGATTTTTAAGAGCAATAAATTAATGTTTAAAACAGCCTTCTCCCATTGGAGGAAGACTGAGATAAGGACATACTAATAGCGAGATTTTTGTGTAAAAACACTGATGAAAGAGATCTAATAATTTCAGTGCTTACAATGATGTCTTGATTGAACGAAATAAATTTTAACTTTTTCGTGCCAATAAAAACTGCGAAATTTGATTAAGATCATCCGCATTTTCGAAATATGCCAAGGCTTGAAAAGCTTGATTATGCAGTTGTTGAGCATAAGCTTTCGCACCTTCTAATCCCAAAAGTGCTGGATAAGTCGACTTTTCAACTTGTTCATCTTTACCTGCGGTTTTACCCAATGTTTCAGTATCAGAAACGACATCTAAAATATCATCTTGAACTTGAAATGCTAAACCAATCGCTTGGCCATATTCTCGCAATTTTGGAATGGCAGGATCTGCACCTTGATATAGCGTTACAGCAGACATCATGATCGCAGCTTGGATTAAAGCTCCCGTTTTATTACGATGAATAGTTTCCAGTTCAAGTTGATCGATAGCTTTACCCTCAGCTTGTAGGTCTAAGACCTGACCACATACCATCTTAGAACTCGACGTCGCTAAAATCTGCATCTGACGTAGTGTAATATTTGCATCAACTGAATGTTGAGTATCAAACAATCGACTGCCAAGAACTTCGAATGCCATTGATTGCAAGATATCGCCCGCCAATAAGGCTGTGTCTTCACCATATTTCGCATGGCAAGTCGGCTGCCCACGACGCAATAAATCATTATCCATGCATGGCAAATCATCATGAGCCAATGAATAGCAATGAATTAACTCTATCGCCACTGCAGCACGACGCACAGCGGCAAAATTAATATTATTGGCTATGAGTTTGGATGTTGCATAACACAAAGCTGGACGAACGCGTTTCCCGCCCAACATCACCGTATGATGAACTGCACTTTTTAAAGGTTCAGGAATAGAAAAAGCCTCTAACGCTATGGTTAAATCTTGCTGAATCTGTTCCTGAGCGTTTTTTAAAATTTCAGTGTTCACATGAGCAATTGATGTCACTTTGGCCTCTAAATTTCAAGTTTGCTTATCTACAGGACTCAATCTATTCTTGAGTCGTCGCCATTCTACATCATTCAATCAAAGGCACATCAAATTCTCAATAAAACTGTTTGTATATCTTCGTTCTTGATGAGTATTTTCGTACTTGCTGCAATAACTTGATCAACAGTCTCTAATCCAAAACATAAATTGAATTTTGACCTTGATTTTTAGCATTTCTCACTGCAACATCCAGCTCTCTCAAAATATCAGAACCTGTCATTGGATCGTACATTTTGGGGTGATAAATACCAATCGTTACTGTTAATTTTTCATCGCTTTCCGAATGAAATACAATCTCGGACTTGATCATTTTCTGACGTAATCTTTCAGCAATCGTGAGTACTTTCCAAGGTGTCGAATCCTCTACGACCACCACAAAGCTTGCTGAATTTAAACGATATATTTCTGCTTTATCCTGCAAAATTTCTTCACTAAACTCTTGACCAATACGCGTTAAAGTCTGATCGCCAATATTATAACTGTTCATTTGATTAAACTTTTTAAAATCGTTTATATCTATTTTAATAAAGGCATATACTTCACTTTCATCACCGACAAATTTCTCAGAAATAAAAAGCTCCAAAGCTAATTTACTTTTTAAACCTGTCACCTGATCTATATAAGCATATTCATGTAATTTTTTATTATTTTGAATCAAGACTCTTTCACGTCTTTTTAATTTGGTGATATCTGCACCAACAACAACGATTGAATAAATTTTTCTATCTACATCCCTTAACGCTCTAAAATAAGCAAGATAAAAATGGCCCTTTGAATAAAATTCATTTTCAATATCATTTAAATATAAATCATCCTGAAAACTACTGATCGCACTTAAAAAGTGAGCATAAACTACAGTTGAGAATTCATTTAATTTCTTCCCCATCATATACATTGCATCGCTTTCGTAGATATCAGCAAAACATTGATTTACACCTAGGAAAACTGCTTCTATATTAATGATTGCAATCGGAACTGGAAACTTTGAAAAAGTAGATACAAAACTCCTTTTATCTATATTTTGAACCAACTCCAAAAAAGAATCATTACTTTTGAGTCGACCTGCATCTTCAGATGAATTCATGGGTTCCTCATTATAGTCATAATTATATTTGAAGATTATTTTAAGTCATTGAGTTAAGATTCATTTCACTACTTAATAGAATATAGTTAAATAGAATAAAGCTAAGTAGAATAAATCAAGCATTGACCTCTTCAGTAAAATATATCATCTCTAAAGTCATAGAATTGTTCTATTTCGTGACCCATGAATCCAACAACCCACTAATAATAATTAATTTCATTATATGTTTCATGTTAATTTTCTTAGATTAAAACTCATTCATTTTAAGATGAATTTTTAATCTATAGATTTATTTCATCCTTGAATTGGCTTTATCCTGATTTTGATTTAATAACAATTCGTAATTTAAAAACATTCTTATTTTTGAAATATGATTTCCCAGGATTTACTACTCACGACTGTTATTCATTACATTTTTTATATCTTCAATAGACTTCTTTTCAATCGTCATTATTCACAGGACACACTCATCATGATCATTCCCTCATCCTCACCTTCTCCCAAAGGGAGAAGGTATTTTTATATATCAATTTATTACCACTGGATGATCATTTTTTGATTTATGAAAAAGATCTACGATTTTATTTGACTTATTTATTTAACTAACTTTTTAAAAACTATCGGCTGGAATACGAACCCACCCC
>JAHLFF010000014.1 GCA_018883945.1 Candidatus Acinetobacter avistercoris | reverse complement strand
TCACATCCAACGCATCTTCATGATGAAACTCAAACGGGTTCATCAAATTCAAATCAAAAACATAATCAATCAAAATCACGCTTTTCACCAACAGTAAAAGGTGCATTGATTGGCGCAGTTGCTGGTAGCGTACTTCCTGTATTTGGCACCATCAGTGGTGCTGTGATTGGGGGTATTTCAGGTAAAATTTATGAAAAAAGATGTGCGCGTGCAGCGACATAAATTTAGTTAATCCTGTTCTTTATTAATCCTATTCATAAATCCAGTTAAAGAGATCACTTGAATTCGATAATAGATTAAATTTTAATCTTAGGCTTTTCACTTCACTGGATATGAATATGAATAAGGAGAAACAATATTCATCTGATGAAACTTCTCTTCAGATTAAGCTTCTCTCCTGCTTAATGCGTTCATCAGAGTGAATAGTTTAATTTATTAAGATTAAAACAGAACCTTATGACTCAATCCGTTGGCTCAGCTTGTTTTCAAGCTGAGCCAACGTTGTTTTAAGCTTTAATTTTCTGTTTATTTTTAGGTGTTTGGTGTTTGATGCGTTCTATATATTTTAATTCTCTTTTTTTTATTCCTCTTTTTATTGATCCCCTATCTACTCTGAATTTACTTCGATCACTCGATCATTTAAATCTCCGCTTAAATATTGTTTTTTTTATAAAGCCTCCTTTTTCTTTTTTAAATATTTTTTCTCTTTAATAAATCAAAAAGGACAAATAAATTAAAAAGAACAATGAACGGCAATAAGTCGATATACAAAAATCCTTCATCCTCTAAGTTAAGACGAGCATCAAAGAATACTCATTTTAACTTTGCTATATAAAAAATGACGGCTGTAATACGTCTAATTTCATGAATTAAATAGGTTCTATAAAAATTATTCCGTTATTTTTCTCGTTCTCAAAGATGTGTCTTAGATCACTAAATACATATTTTTCATTTCATTTTGATTTCATTTTTGATAAAAGTAATCAAGTTAGCTTGATGCCAACTTTTTAATTTAAAAAAACAATATTTCAATATGACTCGGTATGAGTAATTTTGGAGCTTATTTAGGAATAAATAGAAGTCACATGAATAAATTTAAAATAAAACCTGCACCATACGCATTCTCTATTTTTTTTATATGTGGTTTTTATACGGCGACAGTGTCCGCTGCTGACACTCAAAATCACGATGTAATCAATACTGATTCAACCAATCGAAACAATACGATAGATATCAGTGCTTTAAATTCATCAAATAGCGTTATCATTGAACAAAATTTACAAGATCAAATCTATCTTAAACAAAATAAAAATGCTCCAGCCAGCGGTCTGGGTTGGCTCAATTATGTTCCTCGTATGATCGACTCTACGCCAACTTTTTTTCGACAAGAGTCTAACGATAAAACTCTTCCGCCTACGGCTGAAACTGAAAATATCTCTTGGGCTGATCGTAAACAAAAATCTGTCCGTGATTGGGCTGATCGTACAGCTCAACGTATGGATGGTTGGTTTGGTACAGCAGACCCAGAAAAACCTGCAAATGCGACGCTGAGAGTGATTTTAGATAATGATTGGAATCGTCATGACGGATATGAGCTGAAACCACGTATTCGAGGCAAAATTAATTTACCGACGCTAGAAAATAAGTTAAGTGTGGTCTTTGGTGATGATTCTCTAGACAATGAAATTGACAATAACATTGCGATTATCAATGAAAATCCAGCGGGCGATCCCAATAAGCAAATTGACAGTAAGCGTATTCGAGATGACAACAGTTCTATTGCCTTACGCTGGTCACAATTGTCTAAAAAACTCCCCTTCGACTTAGATGCTGACTTGGGTATTCGTTCTGGCGATGATATTTATGCTCGTTTAAAAGCAAAAAAAGATTGGGACTTAGGCAATGATTTTTCTGTACACGCAGAACAAATTTACCGCTACGGCATAGACAGTGAAAATTATTTGCGTACCAACTTAGAACTGACTCACGCTCGACCAAATCAAGCCTTTATCTCGAATCAACTGTTTTTAACTTATGCAGATGAACAGGAAGATGATTTAAATTGGGATAACCGTACCTACCGTCAGCATCAATTTTTTCACGGCAATCGTTTCAACTACGGTATTTATGTCGGCGGTTTTTATAATAAGGACGACTTAAGTATGAACAGTTGGGGGCCTTTTGTCTCTTGGCGCCAGCCTGTTTTACGTGAATGGTTCTTTGTTCAAGGTGATCTTAACTATTTTAATGATGATCGTGAAGATAGAAATCACTATGCCCGTGCACTCGTCCGTTTAGAAGCTATTTTTTAACATTTAAACGATAATCTAAGAATAAAAAAAGCCCATCTACTGATGGGCTTAAATCATTCAACATACGCATAATTAAGGCATCGTTAAGAGACAGCAACAACTTTAGATAAGACAACACGATCATTGCGCACGATACGTTCTTTCTTTACGGCTTGCTTCTCGTCTTGCTTTTGAACTTTAGACGATGAATAGCTCACACGGTCGTTACGCACTGCACGCTTATTGTCTACAAAAGGATTAATGTCATATTGAGGGATGCCCTTACTGACAGAAACACGATCATTACGCGTTACTTTTTGAGTATCTGCAGCAAATGCAGAAGGAATAACACTTACGATCATCACAGAACTCAATGCAACAGATAACAATGTTTTCATTCATAAACTCTCAAAACCTGATGATTGGTATTGTAGATTGTTTTTAACAAAACGATATGTTTTTTAGATTAAAACATGGACGTAATTATTTATCATAAACATCGGGAAATTGAATTAAATATGATCAATTAAAAAAACCTCCCGAAGGAGGTTTTTTCTGAACTGTTCTAATCTTATTTTAATAACAAACTATTGATACGTTTTAGGTATTTAGCAGGGTCGCTCGGTAATCCACCTTCAGCAATTACGGCTTGATCAAAAATCACATTGGCCAAATCATCAAATTGTGCTGAACCATCCAATTTTTTCACCAAAGGATGTTCCGGATTAATTTCTAAAATTGGTTTGCTTTCAGGCACATCTTGACCCGCTTGTTTTAACATACGAATCAATTGTGGTGATAACGCACCTTCACTGGTCACAAGACATGCAGGTGAATCCACTAAGCGAGTTGTTACACGTACTTCAGAGGTTTTGTCTTTAAGAGCATCGCTTAACTGATCCACCACAGGCTTAAACTGTTCTGCAGCAGCTTCTAACGCCTTCTTCTCTTCAGCGTCTTGTAAATCACCTAAATCAACTGCGCCCTTAGAGACATTTTGCAGCGGTGTACCATCAAACTCATGAACAAACTCCATTGCCCATTCATCAACACGATCGGTCATGAGCAATACTTGAATGCCTTTTTTCTTAAACAATTCAAGCTGTGGAGAGTTTTTTGCAGCAGCAAGACTATCTGCAGTCACGTAGTAAATCGCCTTCTGCCCTTCTTTCATCGCCTCTTTATACGCAGCGAAAGTCGTACTCACCTCATCACTGGTTGAAGTCGCAAAACGTAATAATTTTAAAATACGATCACGGTTACCCATGTCTTCGCCCAAACCTTCTTTAATCACAGAACCAAATTCTGTATAGAAGGTTTTGAACTTCTCTTGATCTGCGGCATCTTCAGACTTCGCCAATGCATCCAAAGTGGTCAAGACACGACGCGCATTACCTTCACGAATGGTTTTCACATCGCGACTTTCTTGTAGAAGTTCACGACTGACATTCAGTGGTAAATCTGCACTGTCGACAACACCTTGCACAAATCGTAAGTAGTTTGGAATCAGATTGTCTGCATCATCCATAATAAACACACGTTTTACATACAGCTTAATGCCTGCTTTTGCTTCACGAGTGAAAATATTATGTGGCGCCTTACTTGGAATATAAAGTAACTGCGTATATTCAGTGCTACCTTCCACACGGTTATGAGCCCAAGCCAGTGGTGCTTCATAGTCATGACTTAAATTTTTATAGAACTCAACATACTGCTCTTCTGTGATTTCAGACTTAGATCGAGTCCACAGCGCACTTGCTGAGTTTATCGCTTCCCATTCATCCGTTTTAACGTGTTGACCTGGTTTAGTTTCTTCACCTTCGACCGCTTCTTCTTGCTGCCAAATTTCTTTTTGCATCTCAATTGGCAAACTGATGTGGTCTGAATATTTATTGATAATTTGTTTTACTTTGTGTGATTCTAAATATTCAAGTGCATCATCACGCAAATGCAAAATAATGTCTGTTCCACGTGAAGCTTTTTCAATTTGAGCGACTTCAAAGTCACCAGTACCTGAACTGATCCAACGAACACCCTCAGTTGCTTTAGTGCCTGCACGACGTGACTCAACCGTAATTTTTTCAGCAACGATAAAACCTGAATAGAAACCTACACCAAATTGACCAATCAATTGCGCATCTGATTTTTGATCACCAGAGAGTTTTGACATAAAGTCTTTGGTCCCCGATTTAGCAATCGTACCCAAGTTATCAATCGCTTCTTGCTCGCTTAAACCAATACCGTTGTCTGAAATTGTGATGGTTTTATGGTCTTTATCCAAAGTGACACGAACATGAAGTTCTGGGTCATTTTCGTAATATTCTGGATGATTAATCCCTTCAAAGCGCAATTTATCGCATGCGTCAGAGGCATTGGAAATTAACTCACGTAGGAAAATTTCAGGATTTGAATACAGTGAATGCGTCACCAAATGTAAAAGTTGAGCTACTTCAGCCTGAAAACTATGTTTTTGTGAAGGCTGTTTGTTTTGGTCACTCATAAATCACTCCTTAAATTTAACGACAATCTAATCATTAAGACATTTTGTTGAAAATCTTGAGTCAAATCTTTCCATATCTCAATTCACTATCCTTTGATTTTGAATAATAAAAAGCTTCAGAAATATGACGCAAGAAATTTATTGATTGCCTTAGAAATGGAGTGATTAAAAAAAATTTCAATAGTGAAATTAAAAAAAAATTAAAATGGACCTTGGTGATAGATTCGATTCATATAAATTTCTAATTTTTGCTGACGCATTTTATAAACATCAATCAGACAATTCACATTATCCTGACACTGATTACGGAGTTGCAGCCATTTGACTTGTTGATCTTGAATCTCACCGCGTGTGCCCATAGGGACCAATTTACGAACGATATTATAGGTGGTCGCCATTTTTACATCTTGATCATTTAAAATACGATGCTCACAAATCGCGTGTTCAGTGACTGTATTCGATTTATCGCAGTTGAAGCTTGCAGCTTGACTGAGTGAAACGCCCCCAAATATTACAAGGATGATCAAAATCAATGATTTCATATCAAAACACAACCTACATTATTTAGAGTAGATTAGATTGAATATGAAATCACTGACAGACAGATTCAGCACTCTTTTGGTTGTTTTTTGTTTCTTTATCAGCGTGTTTAATGTTGAAAAGAATGAATATTCATTTGTTTTCCGAATACAAGATGCTCTTAAAACCTCACACTATAGCCCAGCGTATACACCAAAGGATTCACTTTCAAAGTCCCGATGTCTTTACCATCTAAGGTCACATCACTTTCGACTTGTGCATATCGAACATCCGCAAATACCCCCCAATTGGTCGCGTCGGCCGGTTGAAAATTAAAACCCAATTGTCCTGCTGCACCATAAGTCACATCTGCTTCCAACTTCGAGTTACTGCCCCTTAGTTTTTCATCCCAAGGGACTGCAACGGTTAAACCAAGCCCAATATAGGGTGTAAAGCGAGTGCTATTTTTAAGATGGTATTTCGCTGTAATGGTCGGTGGTAAATGTTTAAATTCAGCAGCTTCAACACCATCCAGTTGAATATCGTGTTTAAAAGGAGCAACAGCGAGTAAGAGCTCAGCCGAAAATGGCGAATCACCAAAAAAATACTCGACTGAAGGCGTTAAATTAAATTCATAACTCACATCTGCTTTCGCCCCTGCAAGTACACCATTATTACTGTTGGGAGCGAGTAAGCTCGTGCCTAGTTTTAACTGCCAATTTCCTGCTTGCGCAGTAGAGATTATTCCGAAACCCAAAGCGAATATCACGAATATTTTTTTATAGCTTATTTTTTGATACGACATGTTTTACCTCAATCATTTTTATCATTATCAGATGAATTATTTCTTTAAATCATGCCTATGCCATCACATTGACTTAAGAAACTTGTATTGAATCAATCTAAACGGACAGATAAAAATGTGAAAATAATCATTTTACATTTGTATATCGAAATTTAATTATTAAAATTTAAGTGATAACTAAAAATAAATTACAGCTAAATCAAGCTTGAGTCATTGATGTATTTATATATCGCAAAACTCGGCCGATTGACCGAGTTTTGCTTAAAACTTAAAACTTAAAACTTAAAACTTAAAACTTAAAACTTAAAACTTAAAACTTAAAACTTAAAACTTAAAACTGTAGCCCAATGTATAAATAACAGGATCAA
>JAHLFF010000097.1 GCA_018883945.1 Candidatus Acinetobacter avistercoris | reverse complement strand
GTGTAATCATGATAACCCTAACAGTTGGACACCCCCAGCCGGATCAACTAGTTTTATTTATGGGCGTGATAGTGGGGGTTATGATCGTGAAGTATTTTATAATACAGGTGAACCTAAATCGGCTACAGTATCAGATGGTGCCACCTATTCTGGCTTTTCAAACTCAGTTAGTGATTCTATAGCTAATTCTAATTATGCTGCCCCTGTTTCAATAACTGGGCAAAAAACCAATACAGCTAAACGCGAATGTAGTGGTCAGGGAATTTACTTTTTGACAGATGGGCAACCGCAACCAGGGGGGTGGGCTATCGGTGATGACGGAAAGAGTGGTACCGCTTATGCTTTGATGAAGCAGGCTTTAGGTACCAACGGTAGTGAGTTTAATTGTTCTACGAGTCCTTTAGGTAAAAGGGCGGGCTATGATACACCTGAAAATGGTTGGGCGTGTGTTGGTAAATTTACCCAAGCTTTATTAGATCCAGCAAAGAACCCAACAGGATTAAAGATTCAAACGGCAGTCGTGGGTTTTGGAAGTAGCTTTGGTGCAGGTGGTATAGAATCTGATGACGTTAAAGATGCTAAAGACTGGGGCGTGGTTGGAGGTGGTGGTTGGATCGCAGGATCAAGTCCTGAAGACGTTTCCAAAAGTATTAATAATTTTATCAGACAATTAAATAAAGATATTCCATCTATGAGTACTGGTTCATCAACGATTCCATTGGATGATTTGAACCCTGCAATTGTACAGCCTTATTCTTACTTCCCACAGTTTGAGCCAAAAGTAAATCCAGTAGAGCGTCAGCAAATCTGGTTTGGTAATTTGAAAAAATTCTACGTAGTCAATAACGGGGTTTATGCAAGTAAAACACCAAGCGATTTAACTGTGGTAGTGAAAAAGAGTAAATTGCAAGATTTAGCTGATATCTGGGCCAAAGCTGGGGTTAATTATCCAGAAAATGCACCAATATTTAAAAAAGGTGGGGCTTTAAGTCAGTTACCTATAGGGTTCGGTGTCAATATAAATAAAGAGGTAGTCACTGCGAGAACTCTCTTAACTGACTATAGTTATGATGGAACTAAACCGGTAGCTGAACAAGTTTCTCGTAATTTAGATCTAGTCAAAATTGACCACACTTATACAACTAATGCGAAGACTAAAACAGATGGTACTTATTCAAGAGCATTGATGAGCCTACTTGGTTTTAATATTCCGAGTGATATTTCTACAAATGATTTGGATCTTTCTACCTATACAGCTACCGTAAGACAAATGGGAAGTGTTCTACATTCCCGACCTATCCTGATTACGCAGCAAGGTAAAGCGGTAGCCGTGAAAGACCCTAATACGGGTAAAATTAGTATCGGAAGTGAAAATCGTGAAGACTATGTCCTGTTTGGTACTACTCAAGGTCTAGTGCACTTAGTAAATGCAGAATCTGGTATAGAAAAGTTTTCTTTTGTGCCTAAAGAAATTATAGAAAACCAGTCAGAGACGTTTAAAAATGAAGGTGGAAATCTGGCAGGTGGGAAAGATGCTCTGTATTACGGAATGGATGGTGAATGGACAGCACATACTGAGTATGTCAGTAAAAGTGATGGAACATTAACGGTAAAAGGTTCTTCGCGTACTGATTTGGACGGGAATACAGAAAATCTAAGTGGTAAGCAATGGGTATATGGCGGAATGCGAATGGGTGGACGTAGCTATTACGCCCTGGATCTGACCGATATTAATAGTCCAAAAATTAAATTCCATATTGATCCAAGCACAGGCAAAGTATATTCGCAAAAAAATCCTACCGGTAAGTCTTTTAGTGCATTAAGTAAAATGGGCCAGAGCTGGTCTAAACCAAGCCTTGGCTATATTAACTGGCAAGGCAAACGTAAACTCGTCATGATTGTCGGAGGAGGGTACGATGCGGGCGGAGTTGATGGAGATGGTTTGAAGATCAATGGTATCCGTACGGGTTATGCTGGATATGAAATCTACAATTACAAACAGGAAAATGCGACTTCAACCAATAAAGAAATTGGTGCAGGAGTGTATATGTTTGATGCTGATACCGGGGATCTATTATGGAATGCAGACTCTAGTACTAATGATCACTTAAAATATAGTGTTGTAAGTCAGATTCGTACTGTAGACCGTAATAATGATGGGGTGATTGACCATTTATATTTTGGTGATCTTGCGGGACAAGCGTTTAGGGTGGATTTCAAGAATGATGGTGCGACGACATTTACTGCACAAGCTAACAGGATTTTAAATCTGCATCAAAATAATGGTACTAGTCCGCGTTTTTATACGATGCCAGCCTTCACGGCTCACTATAGCGCAGGTAGTAATGCTATTTATGGCGGAAATATTGTAGTCGCTACCTTTGTGTCTGGTAATCAGAGTTCGCCATTGGTAGGTACAGTAGATTCGGCACAGAAGAAAGATCCTCTAGGTTTACAATACGATGCTGCCTATGCGATCTATGATTATGATGCTTATCCAAGTACTGCTGAAGGACGTTATCCAACTTCAAATATGGAAGCAAGAACATTGGCTAGTAGCTCCGCTACCAGTCCAGCCCCTACCCAGCTGAGATATGTCAATAACGCTACGTCTTCAACTACAGTAAATAAAACTAGTGGGTGGGGAGGCTGGTATTATGTGTTTAATAAAAAGTTTGATGGTAGTGAAGCTGCAGCAAACATTATTAAAGGTCTAACTACTCCAATTGCTTTAGAGGGTAGTCTATATGTTACTCAATATGACGCATCTAATAATGGTACTACTTCAAGTTGTGGTGCTGGGGTAAAAGGGCATAGTTTTACACAGCGTTTATGTTTGCCAACAGGTGTATGTAAGCAGGATGCGAATTACACTTATAATTTAGGATCAGGGATTGTAAGTCCAAATGTGGGCAGTACAGATAATGATCCAAATAAACGGAGTCTGGTGGTACCTGATCCAAATGATGTTTGCTCAGGACCTAACTGTAGTCCATGTAAAGGTGCGGCATGTGGAGCAAATGGAAAGTTCCTGGAAACAGGCGGTTCCTTACGTTTTATTCCAAATCGTTGGTATGAAAAATATGCACAATAATCATTGGACTATGCGTATGCCGCAACAAGGATTTACATTAATTGAATTAATGGTGGTGGTTGCAATTGTGGCTATTCTTGCCACGATTGCAATCCCGAGCTATCAGACTCATACCCGAAAGGCAATCGCTGGTCAGGCCCAGCAGGAAATACAAAAGCTAGCAGAGCAGTTGGAGCGTCATAAAGGTAAAAATTTCAGCTATTTAGGTTTTGATCCTAGCTATTTGTATAAAGATAATAGTGGAAATTTAATTGGTTATAGCACAACTAACGCGCAGCTAAACCTACCTTTAAATAGTACTGGAACTGCTGTCAAATATATTATTTCAATTCGAGATGGAACGGAGAGTGCCAAACTTTTAACCAATACTAATGCGCTCGGACAAAGATGGGCTATTAAAGCAGAAAGCCAAGATCCGAATAATTTTACCTTTCTTATGACGAGTACAGGAATCCAGTGTAAAAATCAGACTAGAGCAAATGTATCTTATACAGGGTGTGGCACAGGAGGGGTGAGTACATGGTAAGAAACCGGTTAGGATTTACTCTTATTGAACTGATGTTAGTGGTAGCGGTTATTGCTATTCTTGCAGCAGTAGCTCTTCCTTCTTATCAGGAGCATGTAAGAAAGACAAAGCGTACAGAGGTACAGGCCGAGTTAATTGACATAGCAAGTAGATTGCAACAATACAAGTCAACTAATTTTAACTATAAGATTAATGCAACAACTGCGATTGATTTAACTAAGTTAGGCTTTCCTTCAGCTACTCCTTTATCTCAAAATGGTTTGTATACACTTAATTTAAGTTTTAATACAGCAGCAACAAGCTGGGTGCTAAGTGCTGTACCTTCACCCACAGGAAGTCAGAAGAATGATGGGGTAAGTTGTTTGGATGATACTGGTCAACGTTACTGGTCAAAAGTAACAGCGACTGCCAGTGCCTGTGGTAGTGCTTTAGCAGTAAATTCAAACTGGGACGGTCGCTAAATTCAAAATTGTAGCCAACCCACTTTTAATCTTTCATTCAGGGCAAAGTTCAAGTAAAATACTGCCCTCTATGAAAGGGGTTTGAGCTGTATCGATGGTCGGTACAAGGATAATCCGTAAAAACTATAAGGTTCTATCATGGTTGTTATTCGTCTTACTCGCGGTGGTGCTAAA
>JAHLFF010000096.1 GCA_018883945.1 Candidatus Acinetobacter avistercoris | reverse complement strand
AATATTTTCAGTCTTCCACTCTTGAGTCTATCGATGTCCCCAACTGAAATTATCCCAAGCCTGCAATTAAATACCCGAGGTTTACGTTGTCCTGAGCCAGTCATGATGTTGCATCAGGCCATTCGTAAATCTAAAGCCGGTGATGTGGTTGAGGTGTTTGCCACGGATAATTCAACGTCTTGGGATATTCCAAAATTCTGTATGCATCTGGGGCATGAATTGCTATTGCAGGAAGAGCGACTGGATGAAAATGGCAATAAAGAATTTCATTATTTAGTGAAAAAAGGTGGTTGAAATAACAGCTATAAAACATCCCTGCACTTGGCAGGGATGTTTTTACTAGGATGCTTGGATTTTTATAAATACATCTTTAAAGTACGTTGGTACTAATTGAGGAAAATCATCGAAAACTTTGTTGATTATTTCTAATTTTAATTTTTCTTCTTTATTTTGTTTTATTTTTTTTAGCTCAGGAATTTGGTTTAGAATTTTTGATTCAAGTTCATGTCCTTGATGATGTGTAAACCATTCAGGAGTGCTTATTTTAACCCCATTTGTTAAATAGACAGAGGTTTGATTTTGATTTTTATTTGGAAATTGAACTTCAATTTTCTTGAGAATCCAATCATGAATTTCTTGTAAGCATTCTACTGAATGATGGTTCAAATCAACATAGCGATGACTTATGTCATTTTGTGATCCTGTTTTTAAGGCTAAAATTAATAATCCAAGGAACAAGGGATTTAGTAAGCAGTTCTCTACACTGTACTGTTGATTGAAAGCATTCACAAAAATGCCATCTTGATTATCTTGGTTTTTTAAATCCCAATCTATAATACCGAAGCAACTTTTATTGCCATATTTGCGCATAGTTTGGGTGATATTTTTTACTTGAGAGCAATTAGCAACAGGATCACCATTTTGATCTGTTCTTGAGTCCCCTGAAGAAATAAAATTTAGTGAAACCTCCTTATTTAAATAAGGACTTAAAATTTTATAAATTGCATCGTAATATTTGACATCATAAGGACTCTCTACGAAAACTTGTTTTCTATTCTCATAATTGATACTTAAAGATGGAACACCAGCTGTCAAAACTGATAAGGCTTCGTCTTTGCTACATTTTCTAATTCGCTGTTCTGAATTTTCAACTACGAAAATATCTTTTTCATCTGCTAATGCAACTGTACTAGGAGAATGAGTTGTAATAATGACTTTAATTCCTAAATCTTTTACAAAAACATCTTTTAAAATGTTTAAGTATTGTTTAGTCATGGATGGATGAAGTGAAGCATCTGTCTCATCAAGTAAAAGCACTCTGGGTAATTGGCTAGTATGTTCTTTGTTATAAAGAGCAAATGCTAAAGAGATAAGAATTTTTTCGCCTGAAGATAAATCAGAAATTTTCACTGAAGCTTTACTACTGATTTTTATGAATCTTGGTTCATAGTTTGTTTCAGGATCATGGGTTTGTGGTACTTCAAATCGATAAGGCATTTGTGCTTGTATTAAAATTTTATTGATGTTTTCCCAAGGTGGATTACCATTTTTCAATAGAAATTCTTCAGAGCTTAAATATGAAATTTTTTCACCTTTAGTTATGTTTAAGTATTCATGAAAAAAGTTTCTTTCTTGGCGACTATGATAGTTTTTAAATATTAGAGAAAAATTATGAGTGAAAAGATCATTAACTTCAGGATGGTAGTTTTTGTGAAAGTGATCCTTAAAAAACTCAAATGTATTAGGTCGATTATTAGGATCTTCCTCAATAAAAGAAATAATCTCTCTATATTTTTTAGTACTAATTGGCATATGACCATAATTTTGGTTCATATATTCAATAAATATTTCATATGTTTTAGGAAGATGCTTAAAGTTGTTTTTATAATTTATAAGGTTTGTATACGCAGGAAAAAGTTGGTCATGTAATTCCATTTCATAGGATTCATCATGATAACCCCTACCTATAGCAGGAAGATCATTTGGTGCTAGCTGTTTTGATTCAATATATCGAATGTTATGAACGGGAATAGCTAAATTATCTACTCTGATTTTGGCTAACCCACTTCCAGTTTGAGTTAAAGCCTGCAGAATTTGAGTTTTCCCAACTCCATTCACACCAGTTAAAATAACAAAATCAGGTAGATCTTTTTCAAAAGGTTCTAGTGATTTAAATTCAGATTCTAGTTTGTATTTCATAATTTTATTGATATAAAAAAGCCTCTAAAATAATCAATTATTTTAGAGGCTTATGCAAGCTAATTAAGCATTACATATTTGGATAGTTCGGACCACCACCGCCTTCCGGCGTTACCCAGGTGATGTTCTGAGACGGATCCTTGATGTCGCAGGTCTTGCAGTGCACACAGTTGGCTGCATTGATCTGGAAACGTTTTGAACCGTCATTATTTTCCATGATTTCATAGACACCCGCTGGGCAGTAACGCTGCGCAGGTTCATCCCATGTCGGCAGGTTGACTTCAACCGGAATAGAGGCATCAGTCAGCTTTAAATGCGCAGGCTGGTTTTCTTCATGCACGGTATTCGATAC
>JAHLFF010000095.1 GCA_018883945.1 Candidatus Acinetobacter avistercoris | reverse complement strand
TTATTATTTACTTCATTATGCTCTATTATTTCATCAACATCATTACACTTTATATAAAACTCAACGCCCACTCTAATATGTTTATGTCCATCATCTCTATTTAAAATCAACCAAATATATGGTATTTCTATATATTTAGTTTTAATACCTAATAATTTTAATGATCGACCTCTTGGATTTCTAACAATTACCCAAATAGGATTTTCATAATCTGAAATAACATTTTGTATTTCAACCCAATCTTTTTTCACATCAATTTCCTTATTAAATTCATATATAAATTTTACAAATGCAAACATCATTAATATTGTTATTAATATTAAAAACTTCTTCATTTCATAACACCTTTGAGTAAGTTAATATCCTGATCAAAATCGAAAATGTATTTTGGTACAGCTGCATCTTTTTTAAGTTATTCTGTCTTATTATCAGGTTGTTTTTTTTAAAAATTTAGTATTTACAATTGGACTCAAAAAGAATACATTCGGTAAGCCAGATATACTTGTATAAACTTTAAGTCCAGCGCTTTATAGTGCCAAACATGTAGAAGTCACACAATTGTTAAAAACTAAAGAGTAAATAGCATCTTCAATACTCGTGATTTATTCTATTATTCTATTTTCCTGATTTTCTTAATTTTTAATACATTAACACTTACATTCCTTCATCAGAATTGATCCTTTAAATATTTAGAGGCATCATTACCAAAAACTTCAGTTGTAACAATACTATAATATCTTTATTTGAAAAATTGATTACTAAATATCCAAATACATTCCTTGATCCTTTTTCATAATGACTATACATAAATATTGTATCCAATCCTTTAGCATCTATTAAATTTTTTAGATTATTAATAGCAAAACTATAAAGAATTGCTCCCGCCTTAAATCCAATCGGATCTGCCTCAATATATCTGCCTATTAATGGTTAAAAATATTTAGGGGCTGTAGTAAATTAGCTTTACGTTAGTCTACGAAAGTGAAGATAATTTATTGTAAATTAATTAAAAAATATAGATAAATTTGCTGAAGTATTTTGTACTTGAAATGACTGCTCATTCAGCTGATGATTTAATTGAATTCTGCCCAATAGTGCAGCTCTGTTTTATGGCAAAATATGTGAGGTAATCACCTTCAAATTAGAGCTCGAAGCACACTAAGTATTTGAGGGTGCCGTTGAATTAATCGAAAGTTGTTTTAGTGATGTACGCAAGGGTAATCGTGATGTGTTGGCAAGGTCGCTGTATTTGGTATTATCGAAAGCACTGGAAAGGTCTATATCAAAGTTATTCTAAAAGCCATTAGTTCTATCTTAATCTCTATTATTACTTTAAAAGTAGCACATGATAGTGTGGTCCATACAGATTATTCTCGAAGTTATAATACATTAGATATTGCGGGTTTATTCCATAAGAAATTAATCATTTAAAGCAGTTTAGTATAGACAAAAATCACATAAATGCTTTCGAAGAATTATTGAATCAAGCAAAACGAGTTTTAAGAAAGCACAATGACCTTGATCTAAAAGCATTTTCCTTATTTATAAAGTAATGTGAGTTTAGATTTAACAATGGTTCGCTCGAAGAGCAGCTAAAAACACTAATAATCTGGATAGAAATTTAACCTAATCTACTACAACCACTTAAAATTTGACTGTATGAGAAAAAATTGGTTGTGCAATAGATTTTAAGGGCTCATTCATTTTTTAATTATATTTTAAGATAATCTCTTCTGAAGAGATACGTACAAAGCAGCCCTACATATCTATTTTATTACAATTGTTTTAATACCTTTAAAGAGTGTAGAATTCTAATTAAAATACGAATCAAGAAGTTATGGAATACTTCTTGCTTATACCTATAAGTTTAAATTTTTTTTGTTGGACTTAAATTTTTTTGATTATGCATTGAGACTTTTACTCGAGTTGAATAATCTATAAATTGTACTCAATAAAATAGACAAAATTAGAAATTTTTAAATCACACGCAATACGCCTTCTACCAGATAGAGCAGGACGCCATCTAACGTAAGGACCGGGAATGAAAAGTGTTACTTATTATCAAACCATTTTTGACAAAGCTGGTGATGCGATTTTTGTTCATGACATTGATAGTATCGATTTCATGGATGCCAATGAAGCAGCTGAGGCTTTGACGGGTTATAGCAAATTAGAATTAAAACAGATGAGCGTGGAAAAAATCAGTGCGCATAGTCATGGTTTTGATTTTCAACATGCCTTAAGAAAGGTTCATCAAGCTGCTAGTTATGAAGCCATCACATTTGAGTGGCTCATACAGACTCAAGAATTGCTTCATATCCCTGTTGAGGTGTGTCTGAAAATAGTGGAGATCGAGCAGCAACCAAAAATGCTAGCACTCGTCCGCAACATCAGTGAAATCAAGAAATACCAGTATCAGCTTCAATCTAAAGATCAATATTTTAAAATGTTGTTAGAAAACTCAGGAGATGGCATTGCGATTTTAGATACTCAAGGAAAATTGCTCTATGCCAGCCCTTCCCTTCAACGTATTTTGGGCTATCGTGACCGTTTTGTCCTCAATAAAAATGTTTTAAGCGTGATTCATCCCGATGATCGAATGGATGTAAGACAACTACTGTTTAAAAAGCCAGCAGATGATGGTGTAGGAACGATCCATTATAAAATCCTGCACCACAATGGTAAGTGGTGCCATCATGAAGCAACTTTCAGAAATCTACTTGACCATCCTGATATTCAAGGCATTTTAGTTAATTACCGAGATATTACTGAACGTATCGAAGCTGAAAATACAGCGCGGACTCGAGAAAAACAACTGGGCCATATGTCACGCTGTAAAACCATGGGTGAACTTTCGACTGCATTGGCACATGAGTTGAATCAACCTTTGGCAGCATTAAATAATTATGTCGGCGGAAGTATTATTCGTATCAAAAACGGTTTGGCGAATACCAAGGAAACCATTGATGCGCTGAATGCTGCGTTAAATCAAACCCATCGAGTAAATGGTATTATTCACAGTATGCGTAGCTTCTTGAGAAAAGGTGAAGCAAACTTTAAAATCCACTCATTGAACCGTCTGATTCAGGATTTAAATCCGCTCATTAAACTCAAAGCAGATCAAGGCGGATGCACCATTCATTATGAATTCGGTGTATCTCCAATAATTATTTCTGCTGATGAGACATTATTCAGTCAAGTTATTATCAATCTGGTCTTTAATGCTGTCGATGCATTACAAAAAAATCCGAAAGGTCAGCGCGATATTTTTATCCGTACTTGGCAGCACCATCAACACGCAAGAATTGCGATCGCTGATAATGGTCCAGGACTACAAGGACAAAATCCTGAACAGTTATTTGAATCATTTTATTCAAGTAAAACAGACAGTATGGGCATAGGATTAACCTTGTCTCGCAGCATCATCGAAAACCATCAAGGTTATTTATGGGTTTGTGAAGGCGAATCAGGCGCCATCTTCAATATTTCTTTGGCAGCACAGGAGCGTGCAAAATGTATATGACTAATCCGCATGTCGCAGAACCAATCGTATATGTCATTGATGACGACCAAGACATTTGTAATTCTTTAACCTGGCTTTTGGAGTCTGTTCAACTCGAGGCCAAAACATTCAACAGCGCAACGGAGTTTTTAAGCTACCAGCGTCCCCATACGCCTGCCTGTTTGATTCTTGATATGCGGATGCGAGGGATGAGCGGCTTACAATTACAGCAACAACTGAATCAGCAAAAGATCAGTATACCGATTATCTTTATGACCGGTCATGGCGATATTCCGATGTCCGTCAATGCCATGAAGGCGGGCGCGTTCGATTTTTTGGAAAAGCCGTTTAACCCGCAGCATATGCTCAATCAAATCCAATCCTGTTTACAACAGGCTGAAATTGATTTTATAGCCACTGAAAACCGTGAACTACAAAAATCTAAATTGAAATCCCTGTCTCCACGTGAGAATGAAATCATTAATTTGTTGGTAGATGGCTTGTCGAGTAAACATATTGCTCAAATACTGAATATTAGCCATAAAACTGTCGAGATTCATCGCATGCATATTCGACAAAAACTTGGTACCGAGTCAATTGCGCAAATCGTTAATATGGTCTTGATGTGTCGAGATAAAACTTTGCAAGTGATGGTTTAAAACCATCACTTGCCAGCTAAATACAGGATAAAATTTAGAAAAAACGATCGAAGTGAACTTGCTGCTGCGGAATTCCTGCTTGATGTGCCATCTGTTCAATAGATTTCACCATCGGTGGTGGACCCGCACAGTAAATTTCGTGTCCAAGCAGTTGAGCACCGATAACATCATGAATCACGTCATGAATAAAACCGGAACGAATTCCCTCAATAAACTCGGATGAAGTTGCAGGGATATAGTTCAGGCGTGCACCAAGCTCAGTCCACTCACGCATTTGTGCTTCTGTCAGCAAATCGCGTTGTTCACGTCCACCATGGAAGAACCAGACTTTTTGATGCTGTAAATGTGGATTGACTGCGACACCACGCGCAATCGCCAGCATAGGCGCCAGACCTGATCCTCCTGCAACGCAAATAATCGGACGTGGCTGCTCTTGTAAATATGCTAAGCCATAAGGACCATCAATTTGAATCACTGCATTTTGACGTTCCTGTTCATCAAACAGAATGTTGGTCATCTTGCCATCAGGCACACGTCGAATCTGAAAGACCCACAGCCCTTCGTCATTGGGCAAATTGGACATTGAATAGGCGCGCAGCAATTCCTGATTGACCCAAATCAAAGCGTATTGACCCGGAATAAACTGCGCAGGCGTATCTGCCTGTAAATGGACTTCCAGAATATCATGGGTAATTGGCGCTACATGCTTCAAAGTTACTGCTTGCTGTTTTGGCAAGATTTTCGGTATACATTGCTCATCTAAGCGAACTTTGATCACACAGTCAGATTTTGGGCGGCATTGGCATGCCAATACACGACCCTTACGTTTATCACGATCTGATAAGCTCGGTGCATCTACCCACAGGTTTTCAATCTCACCAGAAAGTACTTCTATTTTACAGGTGCCACAGCCGCCTGCATTGCATTCATAAGGTAAGCCTAAACCTTCACGCAATCCGCCACGGAGTAACACGTCATCGGATGCGCAGTTAAATTGCCCTTGTCCTTCAATTTGAATTTTATACATAGGGCGTTACTCCACCAAATAGACCTGACCATTGCGCACAATGGACTGGTAGGTTTTCAGTGGAATACTGCATGGTGCACCACACGGCTCGCCGGTTTTAATATCGAATGCACCAGCATGGAATGGACATTCCACTTCACAGCCATCAATTTCACCATCGGCTAAAGAAGCATCCCCATGGGTACACGTATCATCAGTGACGTAAAATCCTCCATCTTCTAGGTGAAAAACAGCCAGTGGCGGATAACCCTCAATCATGACCTGTAAACCTTCGCCTTGTTCAACATCCGAGGTGAGGCATAGCAGCTTTTCGGCTATATTGGTCATTTGAATATTCATGCGCTTAACTCCTCAATCGGTGAATCTGTCGCTTCAGGTCCCAGGGTGTGATAACCGCCATCGGCATGAATCGTACTGCCGGTGAGTAATTTGGCTTTTGGACTACATAACAGACTTAAGGCTTGTGCGACCTCGGAAGCATCCGCAATACGACCAACCACATGGAAACGACCTGCAATACGATCCGTCTTTGGACGATCACCACCTGAAATCATTTGCATTGGAACAGACCATGTCCAACCGAGTGACAAGGCATGCACGCGTATATGATCTACTGCTAGGTCCAAAGCCATACTTTTAGTCAATTGCTCCAAAGTGGCTTTAGATGCTGGATAAACCCAACGCTCTTTTTGCGCGATACGGGCACTAACACTGCTGATATTGATGACTGCACCATCTGAACTTGCTTTGAGCAATGGACGGCAGGCTTGTACCAGTGCTGCATGACCAAACACCGTGACATTAAAAGTTTTTTGCCAATCGGTGCGTGTCGACTGTGAACCATGATCCTCGTATAGACATGCCAAATTAACTAAGATATCGATTTGTTTCAGTGTACTGACCAAAGCTTGAATACTGTCATCACTCGCTAAATCAAGATATTGATATGTTGCTTTAGTAGCGGTCGCGACTTGTTGCCCCAATATTTCATTAATATCGGCAATTATGACTTGTGCACCCAAAGTAGTCAGTTCAGAAACCACTGCCTGACCAATATGGGTTGCGCCGCCAGTGACCAAGATTACTTTATTGTTTAGATCAGTCATGAAACCTCCTGATACTGTGGCCATTCGTTGAACTGTCCTTTACAGAACAGTAATGGTCGCTTATTGCTGTGACGACACTGCTCAATCTTACCAAGGAAAATTTGATGATCTCCCGCTTCAATCTGCTTTTCATTTTTGCAAACAAATTGCACTACACAGCCTTCGAGCAAAGGTGCTTGAGTGTATTCAATATTCCAAACACCATGCTGAAATTTATCTGCAATTGGCTTGGCGAAGTTCAAGCCAATGTCCTGCTGATCTGCACCTAAAATATTGATCGCAAAATATTCAGCAGTTTCAAATATTTCACGACTAGGTGAGTGATTGACTAAACTCCACAGCACGAGTGCTGGATCTAAAGAAACTGAACTAAACGAGTTAATCGTGAGTCCTACAGGTTGTTGATGTTCATCAAGGCAAGTGACAATTGCGACTCCTGTGGCAAAGCCCCCAAAAGCCTGCCGAAGCGATTTCGCTTCCGCAAGATCAACATCCTGCCATAACACTTCAGGCAGCTGCATCTTGGAACTCCTTCCGTGAAAGATATTCTTTTGCGCCTTCAGCGCCATCGACCGCTGGCCAGAACCCCCGCGGATGATTGAAATGCCCCATGAAATCATCGGCAATAGCTTGATTTTGTGACGCAGCACCTAAAACTTGTAATAAACTTTCACCAGGTGGATTAAGTAGCAGATTCGTAAATTCAGTTGTATAGAGACCTGAATATTCCCAGAACTCGTCGAAAACTTGGGTCATCCATTCAGCAGTAAACTCTTCATCACCATGCGCAAGAATTGCTTGTAAATAATGTTCAACCATTCGTGTTGCATTATTTGCACCCTGACCTGCGATAGGATCATTCACCATGACTGTATCGCCGATTCCCCAAATGACTGCGCCACTTTCGAGCTGTGCAACTGGATAACGGACTTCTGGACGAAATGCGCCTTTCAGCCATGCATTTGGATCACTGAGTTCAAGGTTGTCGACCATACGGAAACTTTGATCAGGCGTCAGTTTGGCAACCGCCTCTTTCATGCGCTGCAACATTTCTTCGCCATTGGTGACATCATCAAACATATCCATCGGACCATGCGGTACACATTCAAACAAGAAGCTACGACAAGCGCCATGGGTATGACTGTAAAAAGGCATACTGAAGTATTCGCCTGCACCCGCCACGAAGTTAAAGTGGAGGGTTTGCGAAGGCTGACCTTGCCAGCTGTCTGGACCGCAAAGATCATCCCCGACAACAAGTGCTGCAGCCAATTTACGTGGTGGAGTTTGATGAACTGAACGAAATTCATTGCGTTTAAACAGGCTGGTGATATTGCCCTTACCTGCCGCCAAGATGGTTAAGTCATTTTTTGCAGAGATGATTTCTAAATCTTCAGGGCTGACATTTTGAATCACCAAATTGCCACCACGACGTGGATATTCTTCTAACCAACGGTGATATTTGGTCCGCTGATCCATCGCGACACCTTTATTTTCATGTAAAAAACCAGTTAAGGGTAATGCAACGCTGCCATCTGGCGCACGGAAGTCCACATGAATCGCTTGACCATGATGAGCTTTGCCCTCCCAGAAGTTCAGGCCTAATTTACGCTCTACCTCTAAAGTATTGGCGAAAAACATAGTGGTACTGACCATACGTCCATGTAAAAGTTCATCTGCAGGACGGTCTACATATAAAGTCACATCATATTTGTTTTCGAGTAATGAAAATGCCAGTAATAAGCCCGCTTGCCCACCACCAATAATTGCGATTTTTCTCATTTTATAAATTCCTGTTTAATGCTGTTATTACTGCAGACCTTGTATTTACACCGTTGGAAATGGTTGGTTAAATGTTAGGTTGAGTTCAACACGCTCAAACTTCCAAATCTCGTCTTCTTCTCGGCGAATGATGGAATGATAAAAACCACCTAAACAACTCATTGATGCTGGCTGATTTTTTTCAGCTGTCGCTTGTGCGTAGTGACACACTTCCCAAAGCATCCAACTAGAGGTTGCATTGAATTCATCAATGATCTGTATATCAGGCATTGCCATAATGTGCAGACTCCATAAAATCTGTTCTTCAGCAATGCTCGACAAGGCATCTAGAATATTTTGACGACCCTGATATTCACCAAAACCACTGGCAGTCCAAACTGCGTCGTCATGAAACAAATGTTGTAATATTTGAGGATTATTGCGTTGATCAGCCGCTGTGGCGTACTGCCCAATAAGACTCCGAATCGCTTCACAGCTTTCTAGATAATGCAACCGAGCTTCCAGATTATGTTGGCTCATATTCAAGTCCTTTTAAACGTTTACCACATCACCTGTTTCATAGATAAAGCGCTTTTCTTCGAAGGCATACGGCACACCCACTGATCCTTTGTACAGTTCTATATGTGGTGCAACTTCTGCGAAACTTAGGCTCAGCCAATACAACTTGTGCAATTCTTCGGGCAAAGTACCCAATTCATATTCATCGAGTGCAGCCAATAATTTGCGCATCTCAGGTAGAATTGCATCGTAGAAAGCTTGTAGTTCAACTGAAGTCGATTGCAATCTTTGCTGGTGGCGTCGTTTTGAAGTACCTAAAGCCCATTTAGCGACAAAACCTTCAAGAACAGCAAAATCAGCAGGTAGTTGTGAAATAAGTTGTGTCATGCGAATTCTCCTTATGCGCGGTTGAGATATTGTTCAAGAACATGGTAGCCATGACGAATCAGGATTTCTTCATCTTGTAGATGCATCACTTTTTTCGCTTTAGATTCAAGTGCTTGTTGGGTATCTTCCATCGTTGCAGTGTCTTCAAGCCATGCATTGCGTTGTAAAACTTGTGCAAACTCTTGTGCCCAACGTTCAGAATATTTTTTTGCTTTCGGCAGGTAGTAACGACCTTCCCAACGGGTTTGATTGTGACTCACTGGCCAGAATTGATGGGTAAACCACACGCCTTCAGTTACATGAACCAAAATATTCGGGAAGATCACAGACAACTCGAATGAAAAATCATCACGATCATTGGGATTCACTGAACTCGGGAGTTGCGTACGTTCATAATGATTGACCAGTGATGCTCCGGTAATTTCTCCGGAAAGTGCCGCCGCAGGTTTAGGATTTGCATTTTTGGTTAAACACACTGCACAAGTACGGTGATCACCAAACAATTGAACTTCCTGTAAACCTGAAGCAAATACATTCGGGAATGATCCTGCATGAATGGTTGCGACGTGATAAGCCTCAGCAAAGGCATCATGTGCTACTTTCCAGTTACAGTTGAGTAGCGTGTTATAAGCAAAGCATTCTTCCATTTCATGGAATGGATAACCACCCAAATGTGTGCCCATACCGCCCAAGAATTCTTCAACGTTTTGCGTACCTTCATTGTCTAAATTAATGAAGATAAAACCTTCCCAAACTTCAGTACGTACCGGTGCTAAACCGTTATGACCTTTGTCGAAACACGACGTGAACTTCTCTTCTTCAGGCACATTGACTAAATCACCTTTAGCATCGTAAACCCAGCCATGGAAACGACAAGTTACGACTGCTGCCTTATTTGAACCGAAAGTTTCATTGTCAGTTTCAACCACGACTTTGTTGCCACGGTGTGAACAAATATTGTGAAAACCACGAATTTGTCCATCTTTGCCGTGCATTAAAATCACAGATGTTTTTGCAAAATCAATACGCTTAACTTTATAGTCGCCTTTCTTTGGAATTTCTTCGACACGACCCACTTTGAGCCATACTTTAGAAAAGACCTTATCAATTTCTTCTTGATAAATTTCTGGAGAAATACAAGGTTCAGTTGGGATTGGCTCAATGCCAAGTTCAGGGTATAAATCGCCCCAACGTAATTTAGCTTCACTGTTCATTTGAGATTCCTTTTCATTTAAGAGTTTAAAGATGCCGTGGCAACACCACGGCGACATCCATTACAGTTGATAGTGTTCGCGTACTAAGTCAGCGATACCGAGTTTTTCAAGAATTGGCATTGGGCAAAGGAAAGTTGCGCGTACCATGCCTGGCAGACGGCTAATTTCAATTGAACCTGTAATGGTGCAGCGATTCATGACTTCATCCACACTTAAACCTGTGATTTTCGCAGCACGGTTTAAGGCATTGTCAGTGGCATCATTCAAGTTTTTACCTGTACCCATAAAGGTAATTGGACCACTTTCTTCAATGTCTATTTGGCCCCAACGCTCACCGAGTGCTTTGACTTTGGCTTTTTCATCTTTATTAAATGGACGTGCCATTGGTGGTAAATCATCAAGCGCTTGAAGCAAAATTGGACCATCAATAGTTAAGCCTTTAATGACTTCAACCTGAAGCTCAGTTTCACCTGATACATCTGTTGCATGACCTGCAATTTCGCCATTGCCTTGCTGTGCATGCATATCGCCCATGTACACACCTGCACCTGGCACTTTGACTGGACAAATTAAGATACATCCAGGACGAATCGAGTTGGTGTCCATATGTCCGTCGGTTTTTGCTGCAAGCAATTCTTCTTCGGTCATACCAAATTTGTGTGGTGCATTAATCAGATACTGTCCAAAATCATGACAGTTGTGTGAATCTGGCAAGTCACGTGATGGGGTGGTACCAATATTGCCGAGGAATGGGCGCATATGCGCTGCAACCCCTGGCATATCTGCACGTGCAAGTGACAAAATTGAGTGTTGTGCTGCATGTTCAGGCAGTGCTGATAATTCATTGGCATTACCCGCCAATTTGTCAGCAATTTTTTGATTCACCGTTAAACTGACTTTATTCTCTTCATCTAAAACAATGACATAACCATGTGAAAACTCAAATGCGCTGACTTCTGCATCACAGTTTTTGCAACGAATGGCATCTTCGCCTATGCCTTCGACATAACTGGCAGGTTGTTCTGTACCGCATGCGCTGCAATATTTCGCCACAAATGGATCACCATGATAACGACCTTCGACAAAGCTCATGACGCCAGAAGATGTTGCTTTAGAGGTGACATGCATTGCTTTAATTTTTAGTGCAACGGCATCACCTACTTCAGCCCCTTCAATAAATACTGGTAATGTAACTTCATGACCACCTTGAAATGCTGGAGTAATCATTGGACCCCAACAACCTGGCGGAGTACCTGTTTTCAGTGTTCCACCATTTTTAAGTGGACCCAGCATACGCTGGCTTGGCCCGACAATACCGCCTGAGTATTCATTAACAATAAGATAATCAACTGCATTTTTTCGACCAGCGGTATAATCTTTATTTTCAATTTTCATAATTTCTCCCCCTACTGCAATATGTTGGTCTTAAAATGGAATAGTGATATCGAGTGCAAACTTTTGACCCTCGGGTCGATTTTCAACTTCAAATTCTTTTTGGTATTTGGCAGCAACCGATATGCCTTGAGCAAATTGGTAGCGCACCTGTGGTCCAATACTTGCAGCTTTGGCTTTAAGGTCACCGAGAATTGCACCCTCTCCCGAATCGCCTTCCAATTGTCGATAAACGTATCCACCAAGACCGACTGCAAGTGGTCCCATGTGCTTTGCGATGATGTAATCTACATGTAAGGCATTGCCTGATTCGTATTGGGTATCTTTATTTTCAAAGTTAATGTCGTACATCCATTTAGTGGTGACTTCGATACCTTGCTTGTTGAGATACGTGGCTGCGACAATAGGTTGAATGGTGTAGTAGTTACGACCAATATTGGCAAGTTTATTTTTGTTGTAAGAACCGACTGGAATATAAAAATCTACCCCGGTAGAGACATGCCAGTCTCCTTGATGCCAACCCAATAGAAATGGGTCGATAATGATATCCCCTAAAGCCATTTTTTCATCCTGCCCTCCACCTAAAGTGATATCGGCATTTGCATAGATCAGAAAGGCATGCATGCCCCATGTTGCGCCAAGAAAGGTCTTATCACTGACATAAATACCGCGTGCAACAGTTGCGAAGGTATCGAGTTTGAAGTCATCAAATACAGGATGATTATTCTTAAATTTATCTGCTGAATAGAACTGGTTATAATTCACCAAATAGGTACCTGGAGGTGGCATTGCGCCCCCTAGAAAGCTATCCGTACCATCAGGATATGCACTCCCCCCATTTTCAGCTGCAATTAGAAGTGGCGTACAGCCCAAAAGACTTGTGGCTAATGCTATTGATTTTAGATGTTTAGCTATCATTTACAGCAATTCCTTAGAACGTTAAGTCTCCCTTAATAGAAGCTTCAACTCCCACTAAGTACATGACTTAATCTAGTCTGAGAATATGCCTGTGAAATATAAGGATGAATCAGTGTTCTGATTAGGCAGAAGTTAAGTACTCATACTTAAACTTTCTTAATACGATAATAAGAAGTACTGGTATCAGCATATAAAAATGCCTATTGATATAGGTAGATATACCTATTAAGTTATTGAGTTATTAAGTTATTGAGTTATTAAGTTATTGAGTTATTGAGTTATTGAGTTATTGAGTTATTGAGTTATTGAGTTATTGAGTTATTGAGTTATTGAGTTATTGTATGCCAACTCATTAATCATGGTGTATATGCTCTTACCTATTGACCAATGCTTGATTACAGGTAGACCAATGAGTTATACAATATTTTTTATTTGCAGGCTTATGCGTTAGGAAATTTTATTATTAGACAAGACTTTAATCATAGGTATATCCAACAAAGCCTAATTGAAGAACGTATAAAAAGTAAAAGGTTCAGTTATACCAACTTTTGGTTCTCGAAATTAATTAGGGCTTAGGAAGCTAAAGAATCAACTGCTCGATGTCCTGTATGCCATTAGGACAAAAGTTAGAGGGCCTTATAAAAAGCTCCAGATTAATTTAAACTCACATCCCAATAGTTTTGCGAAAAAATTGAATGATAAATATAGTTTTTTAATAACTTTTTATAATACTACCTTCCAACATTATATTCTTACTGCGACTGGAATAGTTTTATAGAATCCAATTTTTATGTGGGATAAGTTATAGACAAAAGTGTCGAAAAAAAACCCTGATCAATGATCAGGGTTTTTTGAATTTGGCGGAAGCGGTGAGATTCGAACTCACGGAG
>JAHLFF010000094.1 GCA_018883945.1 Candidatus Acinetobacter avistercoris | reverse complement strand
ACATTATTAAGAACGCAGGTGACATTACCAATGTAGCCAATCGCACGACCATTAATGAAGGCAATATTAATAATATTACTAATAATATTAGCAATTTAAATCAAGGTTTTACGCTACAAAGCAATGGTAAGAATGCGAGTGCGATTAAATCGGGAGATACGCTTGATATTGGTACAGTCGAAGGCGAAAGTAACTTAGCGGTAAGCAAGAACGGTAATGAAATCAAATTTAGTCTAAATCGTGTTCTTAATGTTGACAGCGTGACTGCTGGCAATACCGTGATCAATAATAGCGGTGTGATTGCAAATAAAGTTAGTGTGGGTACAGTCAGTATTAGCAATACCGATAATAAAATCAGCGGCTTGGCAGCGGGTACAGCAGCAACAGATGCGGTGAACAAAAGTCAGCTTGATGCAATCGCAGCATCAGCTACAGCTATCGATAACTCATCAGTGAAATACGATGATGCTGGTACTAAAGATAAAATCACTCTCGCTGGCGCAACAGGCACCACGATCAGCAATGTGAAAGCAGGCGAATTAAGTGCAACATCGACAGAAGCGGTTAATGGTAGCCAAGTTGTCAAAATTCGTGATGACCTACAAGGACAAATCATTAACAACAACACGTCTATTAATCAAATCAAAAATGAAATTAATAATGGTTCGTTTGGTTTGGTGAAACAACTTGATTCAACTGCAGAGATTACCGTTGCGAAAGATTCAGGTGGTAAGACAGTGAATATGCAGGGCACTGAAAATGGCAATGTTATTAATCGTGTCGTTAAAGGTGTTGAAGCTGGTGCAGTGAATGCAACGTCTAATGAGGCAATCAACGGTAGTCAGCTGAATAAAACCAATCAAGCAGTCGTATCTTACTTGGGTGGTGGGGCAGCGTATAACAACATTACCAATAGTTTTGAAGCGCCAACATATAATGTAGGAAATACTAAACATAATAATCTTGGTGGAGCAATTGATGCACTAAACAAAACCAATGAAGTAATGAATGGCAGAATTGACCAGATTAGTAATCGATTAGACGATGCTTTCCGTACAACCAACTCACGTATCAATGATGTTGAGAAAAGAGCAAATGCCGGGATTGCAGCAGCATTAGCACTTGAAGCAGCACCATTCGTTGCAGGTAAATATACCTACTCTGCAGGCTCTGCGTATCACGGTGGGGAAAATGCCGTAGGTGTAACGCTACGTAAAACTGCTGATAGTGGCCGTTGGTCATTAACAGGTGGTATTGCAGCAGCGAGCCAAGGTGATCCGAGTGTTCGTATCGGTATTAGTGGTGTCATTGATTAATTAATTAAATTGTCTTGGAAGGTGATTCTTCTAGAATCACCTTTTCTTATTCATTCAATTGAGAATAAAAATGAATACATTGAATAAAATATCCATATTATTATCTGCACTCGTTTTATCCGCATGTACCATGAGTCCTAAGAATACTAACGTAGAACATAACAAGAAATTTCCTGATCCTAAACAAAGCTATTTGAAAAAAGCCCAACATTATGATGTTGCGCAAATCAATAAATTGAGCTTAGGCCTCAATAAAGATCAAGTTAGATTTTTATTGGGTAATCCACATTTTTCAACGGGTTTGTTTAACGTTAAAACTTGGCAATATTTAGTCGCTTTGCATCAAACGAATAATCCTGAGTTCAAAGTATGTCAGCTCAGAGTTGATTTTAATAAGCAGAATTTAGTTGAATCACTCATGTGGAATGATCAAAAATGTGAAAATATTTTGAATCAAATGACACCACTAAATACGGCAGATACGATTAAAATCAATCATGATCGAACAGTCAAAGCTTTAAATTTTGATCAGATTTTATTTAATTTTAATCGCTCTTCAATTCATGAAGTCGTTGGCGGAGCATCTGTAGTCAACATGGTCATGAATGACATTCAAAATAACTTTAAGAAAGTGAATCAAATTTCTGTGATTGGCTTTGCTGATCGTATTGGAAATTCACAATCGAACATCAGACTTTCACAAGCTCGCGCCAGAACTATAGCTGATGCATTAATTTATAAAGGCATAGCTGCAGAAAATGTCTATGTAGAAGGCAAAGGTTCAACCAATTCTTACGTACAATGTACGGGGATAAAATCTAAATTGATTCAATGTTTAGAACCGAACCGTCGTGTCGTTTTAAAAGTAATTGGTGAATAAAATTTAAACGTTGATGATTCGATTACCTTTTTGAAATCATTAAAAATACTGGCCGTTGAATTTCGGCTGGTATTTTTTTGATCATTTCAACGGTTTTGAAGCTGAATACTAAAATGTATAAGATATATTTATGAGAAATAAAAAAATTATTCATATAAGTTTTGTATCTAAATCAGCTCTATGTGCAGTTTTTAACTTTAAGTCTTTTGCACCGTTCTATAGAATGATTATATATAAAAGATAAATGATGTGATCTTAGCTAGGGCAATCGCCTAAGCCACGGAGTGATTTTCAATGAGTAAAAACAATATACGCGAGCATTCAGCCCCAGTTTATGAAGGTATTGAAAATGCACCTGCACGTTCAATGATGCGTGCAACTGGTTTTAAGGATGAGGATTTTAATCGTCCATTTATTGGTATTGCATCTACATGGGCAAATGTAACTCCATGTAATATGCATATTGATGGCTTAGCACGTGAAGTTGAAAAAGGTGTAAATGCTGCAAATGGTAAGGGTATTATTTTTAATACCATCACTATTTCAGACGGTATCTCAAATGGTACTGAAGGCATGAAATACTCTTTGGTCTCTCGTGAAATTATCGCAGACTCAATTGAGGCAGTTGTAGGATGCCAAGCCTATGATGGCGTGATTGCGATTGGTGGCTGTGACAAAAATATGCCCGGTTGTATTATGGGACTTGCACGATTAAATCGTCCGGGACTCTTCATCTATGGCGGTACGATTAAGCCTGGCGCGGGTCATACGGATATGATTTCAGTCTTTGAAGCGGTGGGTCAGCACGCCAAAGGTGAGATTAATGCAATCCAAGTTAAGCATATTGAAGAAGTTGCTTTGCCTGGACCGGGTTCATGTGGCGGTATGTATACCGCAAACTCAATGGCATCTGCCATCGAAGCATTAGGGATGAGCTTACCTGGTTCATCCGCTCAAGAAGCAGTCTCTGACGAGAAAATGTTGGATTGTAATCGTGCTGGCGAAGCGGTGATGAATTTATTGCGTTTAGATATTAAACCGCGCGATATCATGACCAAAGCTGCTTTTGAAAACTCGATTAAAGTATTGATCGCCTTGGGTGGTTCAACCAATGGTGTCTTGCATATGCTTGCTATGGCACATACCGCTGGTGTGGAATTATCTCTAGATGATTTCGAACGCATTGGTAAAGAAATTCCAGTAGTTGCAGATGTTCGCCCATCAGGTAAATACTTGATGTCTGAATTGATTGCAATTGGTGGTATTCAACCATTAATGAAGCGTATGTTGAACGCTGGCATGTTAGATGGATCGTGTCTAACCGTTACAGGTAAGACATTGGCTGAAAACTTAGCAGATGTTGAAGATTATCCAGAAGGTCAGCAAATCATTTTACCATTTGATGCACCGATTAAAAAAGATTCTCATTTGGTAGTATTGAAAGGTAATTTATCACCAACAGGCGCAGTGGCAAAAATCACAGGTAAAGAAGGTCTTTACTTCGAAGGTCCTGCACGTGTATTTGAAGGTGAAATTGGCGCAATGCGTGGAATTTTGGATGGCGAAGTTCAGGAAGGCGAAGTGGTTGTTATTCGTGGCGAAGGACCTAAAGGCGGTCCAGGTATGCCTGAAATGTTAAAGCCAACATCTGCGATTATTGGTAAAGGTTTAGGCAAGTCAGTTGCACTGCTAACAGACGGACGTTTTTCTGGCGGTAGTCACGGTTTTGTGGTGGGTCATGTTACCCCAGAGGCATACGAAGGGGGTCCAATTGGATTGGTGAAAAATGGCGATAAAATCTCTATTAATGCTGAAACACGTGAAATGACGTGGCATGTACCAGAAGAGGAAATTGCAATTCGTAAAGCTGCTTGGGTAAGACCGAAGCCAAATTATAATTATGGTGCTTTAGCAAAATTTGCAAAATTAACCACAGGTGCAGAAAAAGGTGCAGTAACTGATCTAGATTTAGATGTGTAATTGAGCATTTTCCTGTAAATTGATATAAACCTTTGTAATAAGATTTTTTATGCAAAGGTTTATTATCTTTAGAGGCTTTCTACATGTCATTGTTACGCCGTTGGTTTGATCCAATTCGATCGAGTTGGTTTTATCAAAAACCAAATCGTCAAGAGGTACTATCAACAGAACAAGGTTTAACTATCTATCTACGCTTAGATGATGTTTATAGCTATCTTGCGGTTCAACAGCTCACTCAATTGAATGACATTCTGAATGAAGACATTCAACCCCTCAAAATTATTATTTCAGACACGCATGCTGAAGCACCGAATGCAATGACCGCTGAAGAGTGGAATGATTATAGTCTGAGAGATGCGCAAATATTAGCGTATCAACATCGCTTTGGTTTTGATAATGAAAAGCCCGAAATTCCGAATGCTGAAGCCATTGCTCAAGCCGAAACGATATTGCGTCATACGCCTTTAACAGGTCAAAACTTTCTTTATTTATTAGAAGATGTGTTTTATATGTTGTGGCAACAACAATATGGAAAATTACGCACTTTATATGCGATGGCGCGACAATATCAAAGCGTTCCAGATCTTGCTGAAAGAAAATTTGAACATACTCCTGTTTTGGCGAGTTACTTTGAAATTGGTGGACGAGAATATCATGCAGTAGATGATCTATTGCGATTAACACGCCGTTTAAAACAACAAAATCTTCTGACCGGCAATCCTATTTTCCTCATCAATCATATCGAATGGCGCGAACATTTGATGAATGACGCTGAAGAATTGACAGAAATTCAGGCGATGAATCCTGAGTTGGATTTATATATCGCGTTAGAGGATCCCATTAGTTGGTTACTATTGGCATATATTAAAGAAGAATTAGCCGATTATTATGATATTGATTTAAAAGTTTATCCGCTCAGTTATCACGGTCGTGATTCTTTTGATTGGAGCTTGGCAACACGTTTATCAAAACGTACCGATGTGCAATTTACGCCCTTTTGTCGTCCCACAGTGGATGCGACCCTCAATATGGCACAACTGTTTTACAGTGTTCCTGAAGAACAGCGTATTGATGCGATTTATCATATTTTAGAATCTGTATGGAGCAAAGCTAAAGACTTATCCTACGCACCACATCTTGAGCAAATAAAAAAAGATCTGGCAATTCAATCTTCAGATCTCATCGATATTGAAAAACAACTGAAAGAGAATGATTTACGCTGTGAAATGAAGTCACAACCAAATTTGCCTGTGATTGAGTTGAGAATTGATGGCAAGAGTTATGTGTTTAATAGTCTGTATCGCGTATGGATGATTGAAAGTATTTTCAGTAATGTATTAGAACAAAAGTATAAAAGTGACAATGACTTAGAAACTAAACAGGCTGATGAAAATAAAGATGAATAAAGATAAATGTGAATCTCTATCCGAGACTCGAGAAAAAATTGATGCGATAGACAATGACCTTATTGCGCTTATCGCACAGCGCCAATTCTATGTTGATCAGGCAATGCGTTTCAAAAGTAGCGTTCAAGATGTTCAATCTCCTGAACGTGTAGAAC
>JAHLFF010000093.1 GCA_018883945.1 Candidatus Acinetobacter avistercoris | reverse complement strand
GGTTAAGAATTTAAAAAATATGCCCCAGCGTCTTGCTCTACGTTGCTCTTCAACCGAAGCAAGTACCGCTTTTTCTAAAATCTGCCATTCTTTACCAGAAGGCTGATGATTAGGGCTCGTGTTTTCATTTTTCGGTTGAGGTGGCCAATCGGACATGCATACCATCCAAAATAATTTTTAAGGGGTCATTATATACAGGGAATGACGTTAAACTGTCTAATCTAAAACATTTAACATATAATATTGCCAAATCGCAATATACTTTGAACCTGATAAAGATTTTGAATTCCGATGCCTGAACCTCAACATTCAACAACAACTCGATTACTTAACTTTTTTAGCCGTCGACCTATTCGTTTCTCTCGTTTTTTTGCTCGCTCTCTTGCAGCTATTATTAACGCTCTAAGAATAACCAAAACCGTTAAAACGATCTCCTTAAATATCGATATTTGCTTACCAGAAATTCCTTTGGATCAAAAAGATCAATTGGTTCGAGCTGCGGTACGCAATGAACTTCAATCTTATATGGAGTTTTTTAGTATTTGGGGCAGTGCAAACGATCAAAATATTGCTCGGATCAAACATGTAGAGGGCGCACATTATTTCCATGAAGCGATCGCAGAAAAGAAGGGTATCATTCTGCTGGCACCGCATTTTGGTACTTGGGAAGTCATGAATGCTTGGTTTGCTCAATATACTGAAATGACCATTATGTATAAACCGATTAAAAATATCGAAGCAGATCAATTTGTTCGTGCTGCACGTAGTCGTGAACAAGCCACGCTAGTACCGACAGATGAATCGGGTATTCGACAAATCTTTAAAGCACTCAAGTCTGGTGGTACTACGGTTATCTTACCTGACCACACGCCCAAACATCCCAGTGACCAAATCAACTATTTCGGCTTACCCTTATTTTCAAGTAATTTAAGTGCCAAATTAATTCAAAAAACCAAAGCCAAAGCGTTATTGGTCTATGCCATCCGTAACGAAACAGAAGATTTTAATATTTTTATTGAACCAATAGATGAGTCAATTTATCTAGGTTCACCCGCTGACGGAACCTTGGTCATCCATCACGCTATTGAAAACTTAATTAAACGTTACCCAGAACATGCGCATTGGAGCTATAAGCGATTTAGAGCGCATCCTCAATTGCATAATATTTATAATATCCCTCAAGAAGAAGCCTTAGCTGAAATCAGCAAAGTAAAAAACGCTGCATTAATCACCACGATCTAACCATTGTCTTTTCTTACGATAGACTTCAAAATCCATTTCATTCTTTTGATCGATTTGAAATTTTATACTTCCATGCTGAATTGTATTCAGATGCGGAATAGATAGTTGTTGAAGACGATTGATAACTATAGGGTGAGGATGGTTATATTGATTCCCAAATCCCGCGGATATAACCGCTAATTTAGGCTTTAAATGTTTTAAAAAGGCATAAGATGAACTATGTTGACTACCATGATGTCCTAAAACCAACACATCAACATTGAGGTCGGGATACATTTTCAAAAGTTCATATTCTGTTTGCCAACCCGCATCCCCCATCAGTAAAAAGTTTTTATATTGGCCTGCATTAAAGACTTGTATATAGATGACGCAAGAGAGCTCATTACGATTTTGACTCACATTGAGTAATTGCTCCTGAGTCGGCATTAGCACTTCAAGCTTAACATCTGGCATATTCCATATTTGACCCGCATAACAGTACTCAAAATTTTTAGCATTAAATCTCGCATCAATCTCATTCGAATAGACTGTTTTAATTTTCATAGCTTGCTGAATTGAATCAAATGCGCCTGCATGATCTTGATCTAAATGAGTCAAATAAAGTCGATCAATTGAAGCTACGCCTCGGTTAAATAAATAGGGCAAAACAACTTGCCGACCAATACTAAATTTAGCTTCATCAAAACTACCTCCGGTATCGATCAAAATATTTTTCTGATCATTCTGAACAAAGATCGCCTGCCCTTGTCCAACATCCAATATTGTCAAATTAAAGCTCAGATTGTTTTTAATCGGAAATAAGAGCGGTAATATACAAAAGGCAGCCCAATATTTAGGTACAACACCACGAGGTAAAAATAAGATAAAAATGCCTAAAGCCATTAAAACGATGATCAAAGGCGTCAGTGCTAACCATGATAGTTGTGGATTGAATATCTTTTCGAATAAATTTAGGCAGCCTAAAAGTAAGCTAATTGCATAATCAGCAAGATGGAAAAATAATAGAGCTAAAGGTTCAGCGATAAAATAGCTTATCGCCCCCACAACCTCTAAAGGAACAATAACTACGCCAATCAAAGGAATAGCGAGTAAATTCACCCATGGAGAAATCCATGAAATCTGCTGAAAAATAATGGCAACCAATGGAAAAAGAGCAATAAACACTTTCCATTGCGAGTCAAATAACATCCGTGCCCAGATGATTATACGGGAGTGATTATTGTGAGCAGGCTGATCGAATGCAATATCCTCGGTCTTTTTTGTGAGTGTTTGATAGACACGAATCAGAATAAAACATGCACCATAGGACAGCCAAAAAGCCGCTGATAAAATACTAAAAGGATCAAAGAGTAATAAAATACTGGCGCTGCATAACAAAAGTTTTAAGGCATGAACTTGCTGTTTAAATAGAACCACGACACTTAAAATCGTCACTGTGAGCAGTGTTCTTAATGCAGGAATTTCAAAACCCACAAAAGCGGTGTATAAAAACACGCAGCAAAAAAAAGGAATAACCCATAAATAAGGTCGTGGAATACTTAAAAATATTTGAGGTCTTAGTCGAGTTATCAGTGCATTGAGAATAAAACATAAAATCACTGCAAAAATCAGTACATGTGGTCCTGATATAGCCAATAAATGAGATATACCTAAAGTTTTAAATTGGTTCTGTACAGCATCTGACAATAAGCTTTCATCCCCAGTCAATAATGCAAGTACCAATCCCTTATTGGTCAACGATTTATCCAGGAAAAGATTTCTAAATTCTAAGCGTTGTTTCTCTGTATATAATTTAAATTGGGCAATTAAGCTTTTCTGATCACGGATATGCTTATTGAATCCAAAGCTTTCTACTTCAGCAACTGCTAAAGGCTGAATGCTACGAATATTGACTGTACCCATGATATTTTGTTGCAGTAACCACTTTTCGATATCGAATACACCAGCAACAGCATAGCTATGCGAAGGCTTAAGCTCTCCTTGAATATGATAATAATGTCCGAGTTGAAATGGGTTATGTTGAGTTGTCTTTAGACGCCCTGGATCATCACCAGCGTTCTCAGATATCGATAATGCATGTTCAGCGTTCTGAATTGCGCTCGACCCATCAAACTTAAATTTATCACTAGAATCGTCCCTAGAATCATCCCTCTTGAAGCGCCCATTCACTGTAGTTTTGCTGGTTTTTGCATAGAGCATTAAATCGAAATGATGTCCATTTTCTGACAATATTGTCGCACGCTGTTTAATTCGATCTGGCCGACTCACATAAGCGCTTTCATCAATTTTATCGATATATACAATATACGATATTTCAGATGCATCATTTACTCGCATCTGAAGCCGTTCATTTAATGCGGTTTGGGCAAAAAATTGTCCGAGATAAAAAGCACTCAAGCCCAATAAAAAACAACGAATCGTTTTTAAGGAATAATGTTGAATACATTGAAAATAACTAAAAGATAAAATTAAACTGAGAATACTGAATAACCAACACCATGTTGCAAAATTCAAAAAACTTGAATTCAACACATATCCCATTGTTGAAATACCCACAATCCATCCCAACATCAGGACTATCATATTCATAATTAAACTTATTATTCTTATTTAGAAACAATTAAAGCCCATTTAAATGAGCTTTAACAAGGTTATCGATCGGAATTTATTTAAGCTTTAAACCCAGATACCATCCTGCATATGGAGAATACGATCTGCTGATTGAGCCAACTGTTCATCATGTGTAACGATCAACATGGCCATGTTAAATTCAGAACGTAAATCAGACAACAACTCAAATATCGTCACTGCTGTTTTTCGGTCTAAATTACCTGTCGGTTCATCAGCCATCATCAGTTTTGGTTGCGCAGCCAACGCTCTTGCCAACGCAACACGTTGACGCTCACCACCCGATAGCTCACCAGGTTTATGCGTCATACGATGCGAAAGGCCAACGCGTTGTAGCAGATACTCTGCCCGCTCTTTGGCTTGTTTAAAAGTCGCTTCTTTGCGCAACATCAAGGGCATCGCAATATTTTCTAATGCAGAAAACTCTGGCAACAAATGATGAAACTGATATACAAAACCTAGATGCTCATTGCGCAAAAAACCACGCTCCGCTTCACCTAAAGTATCAAAGCGCTGACCATTTAAAAATACCATACCTTCTGTTGGGCGATCTAAACCACCCAATACATGTAGTAGCGTACTTTTACCTGAACCGCTCGAACCAACAATCGAAACAAATTCACCTTGCTCAACTTGTAAATCCAAACCTTTAATGACTTCTACTGTTGTTTTGCCATCGGTAAAATGCTTATTAATATTCTTCGCTTCTAACACGACATTACTCATAACGAAGTGCCTCCGCAGGTTGAATTTTTGCAGCTCGAAATGCTGGATAAATCGTTGCCAAGAAACTCAATATTAATGATAAGCTGACAATCGTAAGTACATCTTGCCATTTTAAATGAGAAGGTAAGTAGTTGATAAAGTACGCATCAAACAAATTAAGTCCTAGGGTCGTATTCAGCCAGCCCATGAAACTGCTAATGCTTGTAGCAAAGATAATCCCCAATACCGCACCTGCAAGTGTTCCAACAACACCAATTACAGTGCCTTGAACCATAAATATTTTGGTAATCGTCGTTGGTGAAGCGCCCAGCGTACGTAAAATTGCAATATCAGATTTTTTATCGGTCACAACCATCACCAGTGATGACACAATATTGAATGCAGCGACCAAAATAATGAGGAAAAGTAGTAAGCTCACCATAGCTTTTTCCATTTGGATCGCACTGAATAAGTTCCCATGGGTATAGGTCCAGTTTGACGCATAGAAATTACCAGGTAATTCACTCACCACTTCATCAGCCACTTGAGGCGCTTTAAAAATATCGTCAAGTTTCATACGAATACCTTGAGCACCATCAGGTAAACGAAGCAGCGTTGAAGCATCATTCAGTGCGATATAACCCATCATCGAGTCAACTTCAGCACCAATACTGAAAATCCCCACAATTTTAAATCGCTTAAAGCGTGGCACAACGCCTGCAGGTGAAGGTGTTGCTTCAGGTAAGACCAATGTGACATTGTCATTCAGACTCAGACCCAATGCATCAGTCATTTGCTTACCTAAGACAATCCCAAACTCACCTTTTTTCAGCGAGCCAATATCGCCTTGAACCATATGATCTTGAATAATGGATACATTTTTTTCGTATTCTGGTTCAATACCTGAAACCATAATACCTGCGACTTGTCCCTGTGCGGTGAGCATGCCTTGTAATTGTGTAAAAGGAGCAACACCAACCACATGTTCGTGCTGATCTATTTTCTTGGCAAGCTCAGGCCAGTCTGTTAAAATTTGTGTCGATGAAACAGTCGCTTGGGGTATCATACCCAAGACACGATTTTTCAGCTCGCGATCGAAACCATTCATCACAGATAAAACTGTAATAAGAACAGCGACTCCTAAAGTCAAACCGATCATGGATACTAAAGCAATAAAAGAAATAAAGTGATTACTACGCCGTGCGCGAGTGTATCTCAACCCTATATACAGCGAGATCGGTTTAAACATACCATCTAGTCCGAGGTGTTTTAATGGAAACTCTACAGCATCAAAGTGGCGATAATGAAAGACGCGTCATGTCTCGTATTGATGCTGCATTAAGAATAAATTATCAGATTATCTCTGAAGAAGTCGCACTCAATGATCCGTACGATTCAAATTTTGTATTACCACGCTATTTTCTCTTACTTGCAGAATTAGATCAATTTGATCATGCGCTTACATACGAATTAGAACAATTAAATCAAAAAGATCAACAAATTGCTCGAATCTTATCCTTATTTAACCAAAAATTAAACCTTATTACGGGTTCTCTTTACGATTCTATTGTACAAACCATGTTACCAATCCCAGATCAAGTGAACTTATCTGAGACAGGTTTAAGCTTTTATACCGATCAAGAGATCCCTGTTAATTCTTATATCCACCTTTCACTGAGTCATCCTGAAAATTACTTTCATATCGCCGTTACTGCACATGTGGTGTACAGTGAAAAAGAACCTGATGGTCGATATCGTACTGGCGCTTATTTCATCACCTTACATCCTCAGGATCGAGTCAAACTGACACAAGCAATCAATCATTTATCTGAATAAATCAGTTCAATCAATTTATTCAGATTAGTTTTCTATTGAAACACTCATCACACATCAATAAAAAAAATCTAGGCATGATGATTTAATTCACTTTTTTAATTTGCTTTAAATGTTGCACGTAAATCTTTATAAAAATACGTCAATAAACCCAATAATAATACCGATGAGCCGACAAAAACCATGGTCGTCAACTTTTCATCATTCAGAAATGCACCAATTAAAAGAGCAATGAGTGGTGTCATGACCGTAGTTAAAGACAATGTCGTTGCTTTGATACTTTTTACCAATTTAAAATAGCAAAACATCGCCAATAATGACGCCATAATAACGGAGTAAAACAAGCCGATTAAAGCTTGAGTATTGGGAATATGACTTGGTGCATGCTGCCAAATAAATGGCAACATGCACATTGCAAACATGCTTGATATTAAAATAGAACCCGTTGCTTGTGAGAGTGGTTCAAGTGGTGCGTTGACTTTTTTAATCCAAAAAATTGAAGCACAATAGACCAATACACTAATCAACATTAAGAAAATGCCCATCGGCTGAACATGCTGATCATTTCCGCCCAAACAAATGATCGCTAAACCACATAACGCGACAAACATACCGAGCCATTGCAGTCGATATAAATTTAATTTAAAAACAAAATGGCCTATCAAACCCGCCATGATTGGCGCTAAACCAAACATTAAAGCAAGAATGCCTGAACTTACATAATCTGTAGCGAGATAGGTAAAAAATTGCGAGCCAATAAAACTAGATGCTCCAGCAATATAACTGTGTATGGCCAAAGCGTTCATCGGCAGCTTAGCTTTAAACACCCATAACAATACAAAAGCCAAAGGCAATGCTAAAAAAAATCGAAAAGCCAAAGCCCATAAAGGATAAAGATCACTCACACTCCAAACAATTGCCAAAGGCGTAGTTGCCCAGATAAATATCAATAAGGCATAAGTAACGACAATATTGCTTTTAGAATGCATGAAGTGCTCTGAATGAAAGAATGATTATTGTAATTACAATGCAGTTTTACGTTTTTGCTTCAGAATTGTTTGATCTAAAGCACTGGAAAACTCCCGCTTATCTCGCTCAGATATAGGTGCTGGCCCACCTGTTTGAACGCCAGCTCCACGTAAAGTATCCATGAAATCACGTAAATGTAAGCGTGCTTTAATATTGGAAATCGTCCAAATTTCGCCGCGCGGATTAATCGCAACACCACCCTTTTCAATCACTTCAGCAGCTAAAGGTATGTCTTGTGTCATTACAATGTCATGCTCTTTCATGCGAGCGATAATTTCTTTATCCGCTTGATCAGCACCCTGCATGACTTGAATTGATTTAATTCGAACGGAGGGCGTAATTCCAACATTTTGGTTTGCCACAAAAGTGACTTCTAATTGATAACGGTCAGATGCTCTTAAAATGACTTCACGTAGAATTTTTGGCAATGCATCTGCATCTATCCAAAGTTGAAATGGTAACAATTTAATCTCAGTAGTCGATTATTTAACTTCATTTTAGCAAATTCTCATAGAACAACGTGTGATATTTTGCCTTCGATATATTCTTGGATGAGGGTTTTAATTCAACTCATCTTCAAAATCATTTATTAGAAACAATAGACGTCTTCACTCAATCAAAAAATCATTGAACGTTAATAAATAGATATTTGGAAGTGCCTTCTCCCTTTAGAAGACGCTTAGGATGAGTGAGTACCGATTGAATGGTTATCGAGTAAAAATGACTTCTGAAAGAACCTACCGATTTCTATTCAATCTTTAAGCCTCATGAGTTCAAATAGAAATACTTTTATGAATAGATCTCTGTATAGACTCGATCCATCATTAATAACTAATGTTTCAACACCTGCTTAGGCTAATCTCGCCCGACAGGGATTTTGAATCGTATATTTAATCTAAACACATTCACAAAATTGAATAGAATAGTTTATAGAGCTCATTAAGTAGCATTAAACAGCTTTTATTTTAGCAAATGTCATGAAAATTTAAGAATATGAATATTTGAGCTGTAATGCAGCTTTTGAAAATGTTAAATTTATTAAAATTCGCCGTAATGTTGGAATAGTTCATGCAAGCTATAATTCTCGATACTGAAACTCATACCTTAAATGGACTACCCATCGAGATTGCTTATGCGCCTATTCAAATTGAAGCAGGTAAATTAAGCCTGAATCGCGAACAAATGTTTGATCAGCTGTATAGCATTGGGGATGAAAAACTTTCTTTTGCTGCGATGGCTGTACACCATATTTTAGAATCTGATTTAGTGGATCAACCTGATTACAGTACATTTACCCTGCCGCAAGATACGACTTATATTATTGGTCATAATATTGATTATGATATACGTGCGATACAAACCTGCGGAGTAAATACGAGTCATATTAAAGCAATTTGTACATTGGCACTGGCTCGCGTCGTTTGGCCAAATGCTGAAGCTCATAATATTTCTGCTCTCATTTATATGATCAGTAACGGGAGTGAAAAAGCCCGCGAAATGCTCAAAGGTGCGCATCGAGCAGATGCTGATATTATTTTAACAGCCAACATTTTGATGCATATCATTTACAAGCTCAATGTACAAAGTATTGAAGATCTTTTTAAACTTTCTGAAGATGCACGCATTCCGAGAACCATTAATTTTGGTAAACATAAAGGAACGGCTATTGAGGATCTACCAAGTGACTATGTTTCATGGCTACTTCGACAAGATGAACTCGATCCATATCTCAAAAAAGCTCTAGAAAATAGTAAAATAAAAACGCTCTAATTCTATCGATGATTTAGAACTTTATATTTTATAAGTAGGTTTTATAAGTGAATTATATAAAAATCAGTATTGAATCATCACTTCAATGCTGATTTTTTATCAAAAAAAATGATCAAGGAATGAGCTTATCTAGATTTATTCAGATAGATTAATTTAGATACAAAAATTAAAGATGCATAGATGAAATTTAAGTTATGGTGTAAGCGCTTAAACTCAGTTTATTGGATAAAAAAAATGACCAAATTTATAGCTAAAAAACAAAATCATACTGCCCTTTTCCTCACTAATATTCATGCAAATTTTGAAAGCAATGTTAAAGCGCTTAACGGTATTAATCCTAAACACCAACTATTCATTAAAGAAGACCCTATTTCTAAACTACACGTCCAAGTCGTAGATTCGAAACAGCCACACCGTTTTGTTCGTGTCGAGAAACAAGATATCAAGAATGCCAATTCAGATCGTCAAGCGCTCTACCATCTTTTTGCTACAGTTCTTAATGAGCTGGAAATAAAAGGTTAATTGATTTTAAAGACACATTAAAAAAGCTCGCATTTCTGCGAGCTTTTATGTTGGATGGCTAGTGCTGATTTCTTGTTTGATCTAAAGAACACTTGATCTTAAGAAGAAACGCAATAAGCTGTCATTGATCCGTCCAACTTCAAAGTAGCATCTTCATTTAGAGACCTACTGTAAATATGAATATAAAGATGATTTTAAATTTATTCAAGCCTGAATACATTTCAAAACATTCTCTATATAAATATTGAATTGTAACTCCTTAAAAAGGAGAGGATAATTAGCCCTGCTTATTTTATCAAAACACTTATATTTTTTGCAGCAATTCGACATCGTTTAGAATTAAATTTCTCGAATAAAAAGTAGTTCATTAATCATTACCCTCCACTACAAATACTCAAATACTCAAATACTCAAATACTCAAATACTCAAATACTCAAATACTCAAATACTCAAATACATAGTACACTTAATCTTACTTAAAATTTAAAGCACGATTTTTTAATAAAATTAAGAC
>JAHLFF010000092.1 GCA_018883945.1 Candidatus Acinetobacter avistercoris | reverse complement strand
AAATAATAATTAAACCACCAGCCACATATCCAACCGCCATTACAGGAACAATCACAGAAGACGCTTTAGAAATAGTTTTAATACCACCCAAAATCACCAAAGCAGATAAGGCGGTAATAATGAGTCCGGTTACCCAGGTTTGAATACCCATACTGTTTTGTACGGCTAAGGCAACAGTATTGGACTGTACCGAGCTACCAATACCAAATGAAGCCAAAGTACCAAATAGTGCAAAAATTAACGCCAGCCATTTCCATTTTAAGCCGCGTTCGATGTAATACATCGGACCACCTGACATTTCACCTTTTTCATTTTTAATTCGGTACTTAACCGCCAAAACACCTTCACCATATTTGGTCGCCATACCGAATAAAGCAGTCATCCACATCCAGAATACGGCACCTGGACCACCCAGCACGCAAGCTGTTGCAACACCCGCAATATTACCTGTTCCAATGGTTGCAGAAAGTGCGGTCATTAATGATGCAAATTGAGAAATATCACCCGTATCTTTTTTATTTGGATGTTTACCAAAGACTTGTTTAAACGCAAAAGGCAACATTCGAAATTGCCAGAACAGCAGTCTAAAGGTTAGAAATACACCAGTTCCGACAATAAGAACCAGCATATACGGTCCCCATACCCAGCCACTTAATGTTTCCATAATGGATTGTAATTCTTGCATAGTTCATCCTTATCATTTTAGTGTTTGTTATAAATGTTATATAAAGCAAGGCTTATGCCATTGTTTTAGATATCTTCACGATATCCCTTCGTGAAATTATTAATCTAATATTTCTTACATATTTGTGGTGATAATTCAATCTATTTATGAAGGCTTTATGAAATATAATTCGAATGATATTTAATCAATACCTGATATAAGAAAAATGAATGATTTTTAAGAAGTGAAAGGAAAATATAGATCGTGCAAATTTTCTTTTTGAAATGCCCAGTTTTTGAGTTAATTTGGGCCAGTTAGAAAAGAAGGTGAATGTAATAATGTCGGATCAAATAACAAATTCGCCTACCGAAGACGGTGAGTTACAACGCAGTTTATCTAATCGCCATTTACAGTTAATCGCGATTGGAGGTGCAATAGGAACAGGATTGTTCATGGGTTCTGGAAAGACAATTAGTCTAGCAGGGCCATCGATACTGTTTATTTACATGATTATTGGTTTAATGGTTTTTCTGGTCATGCGCGCGCTTGGCGAGTTATTACTTTCAAATTTGCAATATAAGTCGTTCATCGATTTTAGTACCGATTTAATTGGACCATGGGCTGGGTACTTTGTTGGATGGACCTACTGGTTATGCTGGATTACTATTGGCATCGCAGACTTATCCGCGATTATTTATTATCTACAATTTTTTAATCATGGTTTACCTTTCACGCCTGTTGAAGGGGTCATGATTAGTACGGCAGCTATTTTATTTATCACAGGTTTGAATCTCCTCACTGTTCGTCTGTTTGGTGAGTTAGAGTTTTGGTTTGCGATGATTAAAATCATTGCGATTGTTGTTTTAATCGCAGTAGGTTGTTGGATGATCTTTACTGGTTTTACATCGACTGTGGGTGAAGTGGCTTCATTTACTCATTTGTGGAGCCATGGTGGAATGTTCCCCACAGGATTGACAGGTTTCTTAGCCGGTTTTCAAATTGCTATTTTCGCTTTTGTTGGCGTTGAGTTGGTCGGGACAACAGCGGCTGAAACCAAAGATCCAGAGCGTAATTTACCTAAAGCGGTAAATTCAATTCCCATTCGAATCATTATTTTCTATGTGCTGTCATTAGTCATCATTATGTCTGTTACACCATGGAACCAAATTAATCCTGCGGTTAGTCCATTTGTAAACCTATTTAGTCAGGCTGGAATTGCAGCAGCAGCGATTATCATGAATTTGGTGGTCTTGTCTTCGGTCATGTCATCGATGAATAGTGGTGTATTTTCAACGTCACGAATGCTTTTTGGTCTTTCACGTGATGAACAGGGTCCGAAAGCATTTGGTAAATTAAATAGACGTGCTGTGCCTGCGAACGCACTTTATTTTTCTACAGTATGTTTGTTGGCGGGTGCTGCCTTGCAGTATTTCGTTCCAAATACAGTTGAAGCATTCACTTTAGCAACCACATTATCAACCATTTTATTTATTTGTGTTTGGTTGATGATTATCTGGAGCTATATGGTGTATTACAAGACGCGTCCAGAATTACATGCTAAATCGACCTTTAAATTACCAGGTGGATTGTTTACGTGCTGGATCGTTATTATCTTCTTTATTGGCATGATTTATATCTTATCTCTTGAAGCGGATACGATGAAAGCACTGATGGTGAGTCCAATTTGGTTCATTATTTTACTCATCGGTTATTTTGGATTTTATAAGGATAAAAATCTGAAATAATTGAATATATCGTTGATAAAACGTCAGCAATTTGCTGGCGTTTTTTTTTGAATTGAATCTGTTATGTTTTAGCACTTTGGTCAAATGAATGATCAGGTTATACTTCTCAAAATTCTATAGAAAAAGAGTGTCGGATGCGTAATGTTATTGGTTGCTTAAGTCTATTGGTGATGGCTTCGATGGTGGGCTGTGGGCAAACAGGCGCCTTACAATTACCCAGTGATCCTAATTACGATAAACGTGCTCAATATTTACTTCACAAAAAGACCGAATCTCAACCTCAGCCACAAAATCAAACTGAGCAAGACGGTAACAAGCAAGCTGCAAACCTGATAGATCAGCAAGCAGCTTCAGAAATTTCTGAGACTCAATAGTTTTTTAATGAGACTCTCTCAAACGCTTCAAAGATAGGATACATTCATGACTTTTCCACGGATCAATGGGGTTTTGCACGCGGAACAATGTTCACTCGATCAACTCGCGCAGCAATTCGGCACACCACTTTATGTATATTCAAAAGCATCTTTTGAAAAACATTATTTGGATATGGATCGTGCATTCAACTTTATTGATCATCAAATTTGTTTTGCAGTGAAATCAAACTCAAATATTGCAGTTTTGAGTGTGCTGGCAAAGCTAGGTTCTGGTTTTGACATCGTAACTGGCGGTGAACTTGCACGTGTTTTGGCTGCAGGTGGTGATGCATCTAAGATTGTTTTTTCAGGTTTAGGAAAAACAGAAGCTGACATTCGTAAAGCACTTGAAGTGGGAATCGCGTGTTTTAATGTTGAATCTTACGCAGAATTAGATCGTATTCAAAAAGTTGCTGCTGAACTGGGCAAGCAAGCGCCCATCTCATTGCGGGTAAATCCAGATGTAGATGCGAAAACACATCCTTATATTTCAACTGGATTGAAAGAGAATAAATTTGGTATTCCATCTGATGCAGTATTTGCAACCTATCAATATGCAGCGTCGTTATCGAACTTAGATTTAATCGGAATTGATTGCCATATTGGGTCGCAATTGACTGAAACCCAACCTTTCGTAGATGCGCTTGATCGTGTGATTAGCATGATTGATCACCTAAAAACGTTAGGAATTCAGTTAAAACACATCGACATCGGCGGTGGTTTAGGTGTTAGGTATAAAGACGAAGTGCCTCCTACTGTTGCAGAATATGCCAACGCTATGAAACCTGCTTTAGAAAAGCTGGGTATGAAAGTGTATATGGAGCCTGGTCGTAGCATTTCAGCCAATGCTGGCGTATTGGTGACTAAAGTTGATTTGTTGAAACCAACCACGCATCGTAATTTCGCCATTGTTGATGCGGCGATGAATGACTTAATTCGTCCGTCTTTATATGAAGCTTGGATGGATATTCAGGAAGTGGATCAGACAGCGGCTCGAGACGCAAAAGTTTGGGATGTTGTCGGTGCGATTTGTGAGACAGGTGACTTTTTAGGTAAAGAACGCGAACTTGCGATTGAAGCAAATGATCATCTAGCCGTTTTAGGCGCTGGAGCTTATGGGTTTGTCATGAGCTCAAACTACAATTCACGTGGTCGTGCTGCTGAAGTGATGGTGGATGGAGACCAAGCACATTTGATTCGAGAGCGTGAAACAATAGAATCATTGTGGGCAACAGAGCGTTTATTACCGTAAAGGAGAATTTTTAAATGTTATTAGAATTCACCAAAATGCATGGTTTAGGTAATGACTTTATGGTGGTTGACTTGATCAGTCAACGTGCTTATCTCGATGCCACTTTGATCCGTCGTTTAGCTGATCGTAATTTTGGGATAGGTTTTGATCAATTGTTAATTGTTGAAACGCCAGATCATCCAAATGTAGATTTTAAATATCGTATTTTTAATGCTGATGGTTCTGAAGTTGAACAATGTGGTAATGGTGTGCGCTGTTTTGCTCAATTTGTTCATGAGCGCAAGCTCACCAACAAGACTAAATTTAAGGTTCAGACAAAATCAGGAATTGTTGAACCAGAGTTGGGTGTGAATGGTTGGGTACGTGTCAACATGGGATATCCAAAGTTTTCACCTGCAGAAATTCCATTTGTCGCAGAACAAAGCAGTGAACTCTATACTTTGGATTTAGCCAATAATGAGCATTTGACCATCGATGTGGTGAATATGGGTAATCCTCATGCCGTAACGATTGTGGCTGATGTTTTGACTACGGATGTTGCAAAACTAGGCCCTCAAGTTGAGTCTCATGAGCGCTTTCCACAAAATGTTAATGCTGGATTCATGCAAATTATTGATGAAAATCATGCCCGACTTCGTGTTTTTGAACGTGGCGTGGGTGAGACTTTAGCCTGTGGTACAGGTGCTTGTGCTGCGGCGGTTTCAGGGATGCGCCGTGGACTGTTGTCGAATAATGTGAAAATTGAATTGGCAGGCGGAACTTTGCACATTGAGTGGAAAGAAGGTGATGTGGTTTGGATGACAGGTCCAACTGCAACGGTTTATGAAGGTCGTTTAGATTTACGATACTTTCAACCTGAGCAATAAATTATAAAAAAAGCGCTGATTCATCAGCGCTTTTTTTATGTCTTAGATTCTTAAATGAAGTGCAACAGAGATTAAATTATTGGAAAGAAGCAAGATGAGATAGCATTTTGCTTCCGACCGACCAAAGTCAAAGTTGCATCATGAACTATACTCATCTTACTCAAGAAGAAC
>JAHLFF010000091.1 GCA_018883945.1 Candidatus Acinetobacter avistercoris | reverse complement strand
TTTATGTGCCGTGTCGTAGCGATTCAACAAAGTCAGCAAGAGGAAAGCCTGATCTACTTTAACCGTGCCTATCATCAGGTTGGTCAATTAGAAACCGCTTAACTTTCTTTGCTTCAATACTCTATTCTTTGAAAGTCAGCATATGGTGGAACTTGTTATTTTTTACTCATCGGAGTACTAGCAGTTTTAGGGGATATATCTAAAATACTACCTTCAGTACCTACTCCGTTTGGAGCGGATATTGAGCATTGATCAGAAGGTACAACCGTATCCAATGTCCAAGATGCAATTCGAGCTGAAGCCAAAGAACCTACAGCCATGTACCGCATTAAAAGATATTTTAAAAGAGCAGAAAGTCCTGTCGGCTTGAGCTGTATTGATTCAGTATGGCAAACTCAGAAGACAGCAGTTTTGTTTCCAGTGTCGTTTTGATGCCCAGCAAAAGTCAAAATGGATTGGGAAATGCAAGATTTTATCAAGGGAGTAAGGCTGTTGTTAGCTAAAGATGTCCAATTGCAATACGATAACTAGCCGGTGAATCTCACGCAAAAAAAGCCGTGAGATTTACGTCCGTTTTATCGATCAAGCAAGAAAAACATCAGATTATCCCTTGCATTTGATTTGCTGCTGGAAGCCGTATAACACCCTTCCTTATGGAAATAGCCTAAGCATATATCGTTCAATTTAACAGGTCCAAGCCTTTGCTTTTAAAATTTCGATCTATAGCATTATGAAAAATATTACCTTAAAAGTACCCGCTTCTCTTAAGTTTCTTTTGTTAGCGTTGTCCGGATATTGATGGTCACTTAATTCAGTCTAAAGTCATATTACCAGAAGAAATGCCACCTTTAATTCAGCGTGATAATTTTGAAGTTGCACCGACTGGTTTTGAAAACATGCAATTATCAAATGTTTATTTAAAGCGGATAAACAGCGCTCCACGGAATGTAGGAGTGTGCAAGAAATTGCTAACTTTATTGAGGATTGCACAGAATATCAAAATATCAGTTTATGTATTTTGTATTGGAAAGATATAATCCAATTTCTCGATCAAAGCTTAAGGCTTTTCAATATTAACCAAAAATTTGCTTAAGCATAATTTTCTAGTGGGTAATCATAATTTTTGCCTCATTTGTGATGGATTGATCGATCTCGATTCTACTGAATCGGATCATCGAATTGCCAAAGCCGTAGGAGGGCAGGGCGTTCTAGAGAATGGTCTACCAGTCATTTCCATTCCTAGTAGACCCTCAAGATATAAAACTACATAGCCAATTTTGCCGCTACCAAACGATTCATACTCACACTAAGCTCAGCAGTTTCGAGTGCTAGTTTTTGATGAACCATTGATGGAACACGAACAGCAAACCGTCCGCTATACTTTTTTTCTGAAAGTGGTACAGGTTATTTCTCATTATTGCTGATCATATCTGCTACAACTTCAGCAACAAGATCAACAATCCCTGAGAAGGCTTTAGCTTGTTCTGCATCGAGTCAAGACAGTGACGGAAATTCGGCACATAAACCAACATATTCATTATCTTCTGCTGACCATGTAACGCGATAAGTATATTGTTTGCTCTCCATTTGACACATCACAATGTTTTAAGTTTATCAAGTGCAGCTAATACTTGCCTAAGCTAATAAGGTTTAGCTTTCCGCTCTCATCTTGAAGATTAATACGAGGATCGCCTTGCCACGGTGTTTTAAATACCGTGTGACTAGCACTTGTTTGTCTTGGTTCACCAAAATAGTGCTTACAAACCTTGAGTAAATCGACATAGCGGATATTTTTTGGATTATTCCGCATTTGTTCTATAAGTTGCTCAAGATTTGCCATTTGAATGCTCAATAGTACCAATGATTAATAGTGTCAATATTGATACTATTAATCAAGAGTTTGACATGCCTAGTAGCTTATACGAACAGAAATGAATGGTAGGCTGCAAATAGGAATAGGGGGTAGATTTACATAGGAATATACAATTTACTATTCACTCAATTTGTATAGTAGATAAAAGGGAGAATCAATAATCAAAAATACAGAATTCGGATTTATGTCGTCGATAAAAAAACCTACCAAATTTCGTCTAAAGAGTAGATCTTGGAGCTTATAGTGATTAGCAGTCTCTAAACTGCTATGACAGCAGTTTAGAATTTTAAATATTTCATGTGAACTAGAAATTCTTTTTAAAATTAAATATATTTCTACTTGGTATCTAAACTTTGATAGAATAAATTAAAACTTTAGAGTTTAAGTGTAAACAATGAGAAAAATGATTCGACGTAATAGCCACTTAAAATTTCTGAATACATAGCAAAACACGTGATGTCATTAAAGTGCTTTCGGGTGTATACGCGCAGTAGTTTCCCTTATACGCTTGCCATGACCAGTCAGCAGGAAACCTATGATTACTTGCAGGCAGTCTATGCCAGTGTAATGTTTAAAGATGTTATTCCCCGTTTGAATACGGCCGATATTAACTCTCTCGAGCGTGTCGCAAGATATTTGGCAAGCGTGACAGGCTCACCCATTTCCATCAATAAAATTAAAAATACCTTTGTTTCAAGTAGGGTTAAAATCTCATTTGAAACAGTAAAATGCTATATTCAAGGCTTACAGGACAGTTTGCTATTTTATAGCGCCGCACAATTTAAAGTACGTGGGCGTGAGTTATTACAATCCTCTGAAAAATACTATTTAGTTGATGTCGGATTGCGCCGCATTATGTTGCCTGATGCTAATGCTGATCAAGGTCATATTTTAGAAAATGTGATTTATCTTGAGCTTGTCAGACGAGGCTATACGGTCTATGTAGGGCGGGTTGATGAATATGAAATTGATTTTGTTGCTGTCGATACTTTACAGAATTTAACTTATTATCAGGTGGCATTAGAAACTCTCAATGAGGAGACACTAAGCCGAGAGTTACGTCCATTACAGAAAATTTCTGATTCATATTCCAAGTATTTACTTACCTTAGACACCATAGGGACTGAAGCCAATTATAATGGTATTGTAAAAATGAACGCTCTTGATTGGTTGCTGTCTGAAAATAAATAAAGTGGAGTGTAGGCATCGACAATCCAATTTCTCGATCAAAGCCCAAGGCCTTTTCAGCATTAACCAAAAATTTGCTTAAGCATAATTTTCTAGTGGGTAATCATAACTTTTGCCCCATTTGTGATGGATTAATCTATCTCGATTCTACTGAATCGGATCATAGGATTACCAAAGCCGCAGGTGGGCAAGGTGTGCTAGAAAATGGTCTGCTGGTTCATCTGCTCTGTAATAGAAGAAAATCAGATATCAGCTTAGAGGAGACTAGAGCGGATTTGTTTGACGAG
>JAHLFF010000090.1 GCA_018883945.1 Candidatus Acinetobacter avistercoris | reverse complement strand
GTAATGGTAGTAACTTGAACGAAGTACACCAAATGCGTGACGGAGTAATTTAACAGAGCTTCGCTTTCTTAATTGATCGATCAACGCATATGTTTGAATTCGTCTGACATTAAGAGAGCTGTAGCCTTTTTAGAATCATCTTCTCCTGTTCGAGTTGATGAATACGAGCTTTAAGTTGCTGTATTTCTCTTTGCTCGGGAGTTAAAGCATTGCCTGTTGGGGCTTGACCTGTGCGTTCCAATTGAAGTTGATCGACCCAACGTTTTAATGCTGTTTGTCCCACATCTAAAGCACGACAGGCTTGAGAAATTGAATAGCCTTGATCAAGTACAAGGCTAGCTGCCTCTAATTTAAATTCTGGAGTGAATGTTCGTCTTGTAGTCATTGAGCACCTCTTTGGTGAATACATTATCACCTAATTGAGTGTCCAACTTTATTAAACCACTACACATGTAGGTTATCGTGTAGTGCAGGATATGGCTTAGTAGTAGGCCGTAAGTCAAAAGATGGAAACTTAATTTGGCATTTAGATTATGATCCTGAAAAAGGGCCACATTTTAATATTGAGGATTATCGATTAGGTAAGAGCGATAAAGTAATAAAAAAATATGTTCAATTTGATGGGAATCAAGAAACTTTCAAATCATATTTCAAACAAATTAATCAATAATGAGGTGTAATTTGAAAACTACTTTTGAGGAATGTACTGAAGCATTGCATTCAAATTTGACTGTATGGGATTTTGAAAAGACAAATGAATATTTTAGTTACTTAAATTCCAAAATTAAATTTGAATCTTGGGGGCAAATATCACTTAAACCTGATAATAATTCAATACTTAAAACAACTAACTTTTATGATATATATACTTATTTTCATAATTTTGGTTTGTGTTACAAAAAATGTTATTTAATTACCCTAGATTCAGATTACCCAATTTTAGAAACAGACTGTCAAAATTTATTATCTAACCAATACGATGTATTAGCTTTGAGTCATGGTATTTTTATTGTTCTCCCAGAAGATGATTTAATTTTAGAGATATGGAATAACACAAATTTTTTATTAGTCAAAACCTAAGAATATGTTTTAGCCTGATGATAAAAACCATATAACAGAAAAATGTAGGAATTAGTTAAATCTGTTGCGCAAGTATATCTATTAAAAAAGATGTAATTACACGTAATAAATTATCTGGAAATAAGTTTGAGACAAGTGCAGCGAGTAAGATGGCTTAGTTAGAAATACAGATCGTCAAATGATAAGTATAAAAACTGAACGCGATGGTAATATAAATATTATACCTGACGCATTTGGAGATGGTCTTATATTAGTCGAATTTAAGAATATGACATATCTTTCGAATACTAAGCAATTAAGAGGATACGCAGAAACTAAACGCCCAGTTGAATTAATTGTGAATATGAATACGAAGATTTCAAAGACGGTTCAAGATAATATTTTGAAAAATGGTGGTTCTATACAAAGATTTGATATAAAGACGCAGAAACCAGTCCCTTATTTAGATCTTTAAAAATTCATAATAATGTCTGAAATTTTAATAAATCTTTAGATTTATTAATTATTAATTTCAAAAGTTCTTTTCCACATGAGAAAAGAACTTTATATCTATTTATAACTCATATTAAACTTATGAAAAATTATTTAACTATAAGAGTAAAACATGAAATTTAAACGTTTAATTTTTACTAAAATCTATACACCTCAAATGTTAACAGACCCAGCCAATTTTTTTGAACGTGTTCATCACTATTGTGATTATTTTCCAGACATGTTGCCTGAAAAATGTGGCTTTTGGTCACCGATGAAAATTGAATTTTCGACCGATATTATCGAAAGTTTAATACCTGATGATCGTGGAGGCGCTGCGGATACGTTATGGTGCCAACGTTTAAAAAAACCAAGGTTTATGGGTAACTTTAGTCCATCTAGCCATGGACATACTCACAGTACTGAATATATCGGATATGAATTTGAACATGTAGATCAACAAAAGATTATAGACTATTTGAAAAATACCACAGTTCAATTTCATGGTGATTTAGCAATTATTGATGCAAATCGTCATAAGGAACCCGACCCGTTAAGCGTAGAAGGTTGGAATGATGTTACGCCCTATACACATGAACTCAAGCACTGGTTACCCGATATGTATTGGGGCGTTGTATTTGGCAAAGCCTATGTAGACGTATTTGGATTGGAGGTTTTACTTACAACGCCTGCTTACCTCGTCGAAAAGCTATCTGACGAAGCTGTGTATATTCAGCTTTCACCATTTATTCATGATGTATTTCAAAAAACCGAATGGGTAGATGATTTACGTGAGAAAGCTAAACAGCATTTAGGGTATGAGGCTTTTTGGTCTCCCGAAAAAGATTATGAATTTTTACATGCGCGTAGATTTTTAAATGGTTTATCTGAGCATACTGTGGTCAATATTCCTGCACAGACACGCTATACCGATGTTTTTCATGTTCCTCATTTCACGTTTATTTCTGATCAATATATGCAGTCAGAGATCTCGCCTGACAATATGTATGTCTATTTAAGTGATTTAAAAGAATTAGGAACCAAACAATGGCAAATTTATATTTCGCAGAACTGGTTGTTGCGTACAGCAATTGATGAAAACGGGAGCTATGGAGAAGTTGAAGAAATAAGATTTTTCCACAAACCTGACGGATATGATTCACCTATAGAGAAAGAGCTATTTATTGGTGCTTGGGATATTCCTAACGCTGATCAAAATAATATCCAGCAGTTTTGTCAAAAATATCTCAATCAGCTCGATGAAATTTATCCTTCTCCAGTCAATGAATGGGAGCTGGTTGATCAACGAATTGAAGCTTACGACGGATACTCCATAATATATTTAGATAAAGTAGATCATCAAGAATACAATTTATTTCGGATAGCGAGTAAAGTCATTGTTTTTGAAAAAACCTTTGTAAAAGTCACCTTTATGGACTATTGGTCTAATGAAATAGAGGAGTCTAATGTAATTTCTGATCCTGTTTTCGATTCATTTGAAGCTAGATAAGTTCTAAAATTAAAATTTAGTAGCTCATACCTCATTTGACAGCTATCCATTTTTTAGTGCCTGTCAGTTGAAATTTGATCTAAATTTCTCTCAGTCCGTAATCGTTTTCCATCAGGTGTGCAATTGTCTAGTAATATCGTATGGCGTACGAAAGGCACTAAAGCGCGTATTGATGTATAAAATCCAGTACCAGGGAAACGAGCAGGCCAAATTCATTATCAAGATATAAATAATGAAAAATATTTGTATGATCCTAAATCTAACAAATTTTATGTTGAATTTGATAGAACACGAGAAGCTCCAAAATCAATACAAGCTTTACTTGATAACCCATCATTTAAAGCCGGTATTGATAAAGCTAAAAAATATTTAGGTGAGGTTTAATATATGTTTGTTAATATTGCAATGAAAGAAATTATGAATAATTCATTAAAAAATGATATTCATTTATCCAATGAGTTGCAAAATATTTTAGATGATGGAGTCGAAGAGTTTGATTATGGGCTAATATTATTTAAACAAAAATTTTTAATAAATAAAAATTTCAATATTGAAAAAGCGCTACAAATTTATCAGGATAAATCAGGAATTGAAAATTTTCAAAATAAAATAAATATTGATGATTATGTGTTTGATGATACTAGTATTATTAACTCTGGATTTCTTTTTTTAGAAAAATTTAATGCTCTTTGGCAAGATGTTTTTCCAAAAATAAGTTGTATTTCTATACTAACTTTTGATTTGAATGAGGAGTTTGGCCTAGGTTGTGCATTTAGATTTTATAGGAAAAGAACAGGTGAAGAAATATATGATATTCAGAATCTTGATGAATATACTCAGCCCATAGCGGTAAATGTATATGAAGTAAGTTTTAAAAATGAAATTTAATAAATTTTAAACATTGATAACGACCCGAATAATCATTAGTTTTTAGACACCTTTAGAAAGGTGTCTTTTTATTTTTTTCATCCCAGTGTTCCGGCTCATTCTTTTTAGGACATCACCACAAATAAAATATTCTAAGAAACTCTACACTTGTGCGTATGTATTACTCATCGTTTGAATTAAATTTTCGCAATAGAGACGCGCTCTCCGTTATGAATTAATTGCAAGAAATTATTTTGTTGTTCAGGGCTCATGACTTGAAATTGTTCAAACATACTTTGAGCATCTAGAGATAAGTTCTCAGGTTCAAGCGCTAATTCATTTTCTACAGGTTCTATATGCTGTAGCAAATTTTGGAAGAGTAGATCGAAATCATTATTTTGAGTGGAGAGATCAACCGAAATTAACTTTTTCTGTTCTAATTTCAAATATTGATAATCTTGAGCATATTCCAACAAATCTTCACTCGTGCCAGTGGCAATAATTTGGATTCTTGGAAAAGCTTGATGCAATTTATTTAAGATATTTTGAGTCATATCTTTATCAAGTTGAGCATCAATATTATCAATTAACAGAATCCCATCACCTTCAAGACAAGGGTAGAGTTGATTTGGATTAAGTAAGCATAAGCGTCTAACGACATCTCCAACCAGCGCAATCCAATTACGCATTGAATTTGAGAGTTGGAAAAATGGCACTGTTTGATCTTTGAAAGTAACCATTAATTGTAGTTTAGGTAAATATTCAATAAAGAGATCGCTTAAGTCAGGAAAAACAATATTTAAAGCTATTTTTAAGGCCTCCATACTTGGGGCATGCATCTGTGCATGTGCTGCTAATAATTTTTGTGATAATCCATCTGTATGTGCATCTCTTCCATCCAATTGATTTTGCTTTTCGTTGAATAAAAGTTGTTGTAATAAATGTGAGGTCTGTGCATTTTCAATGTCGGTGATTTCACGAAGCCATTCAAAAAAGCGTGCGAAAGTTGTATAGGAAATAGCGACATTTTCATAAGCCGAGTGGTTTTGAAATACAGCAGGATTATTTTTAGTTAATAGGTTGGTTTCATTTACAAAACGATCTGAGGGATAGTAGGCAATCAGAGGTAATCCTTGAAGAGGATCCTCTCTCATTATTTTATGGTACATTTCTGCAAGTTGTTCAAGCTGAGCCGTATCGACTTTACTGTGCCCTAAGCCGTTTGCTGTTATGGTTTTAAATAATGTCCAGCTACACAGATTCGCGTTATTTTCCTGTGTGTCCAAGCGCTCTGAAAGAACACCTATTTCAGTCGGAATTTCGACATTGACCTCAATCGTCGACTTTATACATTCTTTTTTTATATCTGCATCTAACATCACCACGCCTGCAGTGCGAGAGTCTTTAAATCGAGCAGGAAACCATGTTAAAGCTTGATAAATATTTTTTATAATCGCCGTCTTACCGGTCGATTGGTCACCTAAAATGAGTGTAATCGGCTGCTTGGCGTAATTAAACTCGACGTTTAGATCAGAAAAATGATAGCAATGGCGTAGTTTTATGGATTGTATTTTCATATGTTACC
>JAHLFF010000013.1 GCA_018883945.1 Candidatus Acinetobacter avistercoris | reverse complement strand
CAATGAAATCCATGCACGTATAGCCGTGTTAAATAAATTTACAGAATTAGGTCGCCCTCACACCCAAGTTGTCACTTAAATTTGTGCAGCTTAGGAAAGATCAGTCTTTAAAATCTTTATGCAACAAAGCCCTTTCTTGAAGATAATCTTCGGTACGTTGCATGGCTTCTTTAATACTAGAAATCGCATTTTCTACATCAGCAAGTGTTTTCGCATTTCCGCCACTTAATGCCTGACGCCATTTTCGAGCACCGGGTAAGTTTTGAAATAAGCCTAAAATATGACGAGTGATAATAGAAAGCGGAGCGCCTTCTTCCATGCGTTTGGCAATATAAGGCATCATCTGATCCATAATATCGAAACGATTGGGTAGATCTAAATTCCACAATTGACCCAATTCAGCCAAAAGATAGGGATTATGATAAGCCTCGCGACCAATCATGACGCCATCAACATGTTTTAAATGCGCTTCAGTCTCAGCATACGTTTTTACGCCACCATTGATCTCAATGAAAAGATTAGGACGTTCTTTTTTTAATCGATACACATCGTCATATCGTAAAGGCGGTACATCTCGGTTTTCTTTTGCAGATAGACCTTTAAGTAATGCAATACGAGCATGGACAATAAAGTTATCACAACCTGTTTGGGCTACAGTGTCTACAAAGTTCAACATCTCTTCGTAAGACTGCATGTCATCGATACCAATGCGGTGCTTGACATTCACAGGAATGTTGACCGCATTCCGCATTTCAGCAATACATTCTGCAACGAGTTCAGGTTCTGCCATCAGGCATGCACCAATTTTATTGTTTTGCACTCGATCGCTTGGACAACCGACATTTAAATTGACTTCATCATAACCCCAGTCCTGAGCCATTTTGGTACAGATGGCTAAGTCTTTGGGGTTTGAACCACCGAGTTGTAAAATAATCGGATGTTCTTCGTTGTTATAATCTAAATGGCGATTTGCCCCACCGAATAATATTGCACCTGTAGTGACCATTTCGGTGTACATAATGACATTTGGGTTAAATAGACGGGCAAAATAACGGTAGTCACGTGTCGTCCAATCCATCATCGGCGCGACCGAAATACGAGGTTGTAAGGATTGGATGTCTGACATAAAGAACCTGAGTATTGAATCGTGATGAGCGCGGCATATTATCACAAAAATAAAGTCAGTTCATTTGGCTGGGTGTGTTGCTTGGAAAAGCAGGATGCTTATATAAATGGCTTGAATAAAAAAAGATACGACGTCCTTCATCATCAACCCTAAGTTTAATTTCTAGAACGAAGTGGAACAACATCGAGTGTTTCACACTATCAGGCGGGAAGAAATCCTTTATTTCTGCAACTCGCTTTATCATAAAAACAAGCCAATCACTCAATCAATACATGCTTCGATTAAAGATCAATGGGTCTTCATTACATCTTTAAAGATAAAGCCAAACAATAAAACCGCTGATACTTAAGGATATTTCTTCGTAGATCTGCTACTGAATTCAACCCTTAAACTTGCAGAATGAAACTAATACCCTGAGGGTATTTCAGTCAGAGATATTTGATATTGGCAAGTCTATTTGAATTCATCTAAAAATATAAATGGACAAATAAGAAAGATTAATCAACTAGCAAGGAAAAGCTAAATGAATAAGATGATTTTTAAAACACAACCCCAGCTAGAGCATACTTTTTTAAAAAACTGTTGGTATGTGGCCGCATTATCTACGGACGTAGATGCATTTAATCTTTTTAAACGCAAGATTATGAATATCAATGTTGTCATATATCGGACTCAAGATGGAGAGCCTGTTGCGTTACAAGATCGTTGTCCGCATCGCTTTGCGCCGCTCAGTTTGGGTAAGCGAGATGGAGATGAATTAGTTTGTCCTTATCATGCGCTAAAATTTAACTCGACGGGCCAATGTACCCATAACCCACACGGCAAGGGGCATATTCCCACTGCTGCAAAGGTTCAAACATTTCCATTGGTAGAGCGTTATGGCTTTTTATGGATATGGATGGGTGATGCAGATAGCGCGGATGATGAGTTAATTCCAGATTATAGTGAACTGGTGTCTGGACATGAAAACTCTGTCGGTCATACCTATATGCATGTGAAATGCAACTTTGAGCTATTAACTGACAATGTCATGGATCTCAGCCATATCGATCACGTCCATGGTGAAATTATTACAACGCGAGGAAAGTTGTCGCCACTTGTGCCTAAAGTGACAGAAACGCATAACAGTATTGCAGCGCGATGGGAGTGGGAACAACAACCCGCAATGATGATCTTTGCGCCATTGTTACCGTCACCTAGTGAGTCAGCAGAGCAATATTTTAACATTATCTGGACAGCACCTTCGCATATTCAATTGACAGTGGCAGCAGTGCAAAATGGTGAGTTCGGTGTGGATGATTTAAACCAATATGATCTACATACCACGACGCCAGAAACTGAAAATACCACGCACTACTTTTTCGCGACTCGACGCAATCATATTGAAGAAGATGCAAGTTTTAATGTGATGAAAATTCAAAATATGCATCGTGCATTTGAAGATGAAGATGTGCCATTACTTGAGGCTGTTCAAGACGAGATGGTGTCCACAGATTTCTTCTCACTCAATCCTGTTCTAATGTCGAATGATATTGCGCCAGTACGTGTACGCAAAAAATTATTGGAGTTGATCGAACAGGAAAATCAGCATAATGATGTGCATGATTCTGCGCAGAACCTTACTCAGAATTCTGCCTAATTTATAGTTCAATGATCAAGGGAGTACTTATCCACTGGATAAGTACTGAGATGAAATATTGTCAAAGGATTGTAAATAGTGAATATGCAGAAATTAAGATTAAAAGTTCACGATATTCGTTGTGAGGCAAAAGACACCTTACTGCTTGAATTAAGAAGTGAAAAAAATGACGAATTACCTGCATTCACAGCGGGATCACATCTAGAATTTCATTTGAAAAATGGATTGGTTCGACATTATTCATTACTGAATGATCCTGCTGAGCGAACGCGTTATGTCGTTGCAATTAGTTTAGATGCAAATAGCCGAGGTGGATCTCAATTCATTCATCAAAAACTGAAAGTGGGAGACTTTGTCTCCGTCAGTACACCTCGCAATAATTTTCCACTTGCTGAGGCTGAACAATACTGTTTCATTGCCGGCGGAATTGGGATTACACCAATCTTAGCCATGATCCACTGGTGTATTGCTCACCAGAAAAAATGGCGATTATATTACGCGGTTCGCAGCAAGCAGCGTGCAGCTTTTTATGAAAATTTACAGGCATTAAATCAACTCAAAAATATTCATTTTCACTTCAATGATGAACATGAAAGTTTATTAGATTTAAAAAAAATTGTTCTGGGTTTAGACGAGGGTGAGCACGTTTACTGTTGCGGTCCAAATCCACTCATGCTGGCGCTTAAGGATATGCCTGAAGCACCAACTGATCGTTTGCATTTTGAATGGTTCAGTGCGCCTAAGTTGGCGGAACCAGCGCTTGGTACTGAAAATGCTATAGCAGACTTTAGGGTTAAGTTGGCAAAGTCGGGACATGAAATCATCGTTAGATCAGAGCAATCTATTCTAGAGGCGATTGAAGAATCAGGCGTAGATGTTCCCTTTTCCTGCCGCGCGGGTATCTGTCGAGCGTGTGAATGTAAGGTTTTAGAAGGTGAGCCAGATCATTTGGACATGATTTTGAGCGATAGTGAAAAAAAGACCAATCAGACGATGTTGATCTGTGTTTCCCGAGCCCGAAGCAAAGTGTTGGAATTAGATATTTAAAGAATAAATTAATTTATATGGATATAAATAATGAAAAAAATAACAGTGATGATGTTGAGCGTTTTATCACCTGCTTTATATGCGTATAACGGAACATTACTCACAGGAACAGGACAGATTTCAAGTGGTATGGGCGGTGTCAGCTATGGTGGCGGTTTTGACCGATCTTCGATTGCGGATAATCCAGCCAATTTATCCTACCAGCCAGCTGGTGGTGATATACAAATGTCTTTGCTGAATATCCGTTCAGAAGCAAGTTTTATTGATCCAAATAAGCAATATCAGAGTAATCAGTATGTTCCCGTGCCGAGTCTTGCTATTGTGCAGCATGCTGGAGAACAACTCAGTTATGGCGTTGCCGTTGTAGGCTCAGGTGCATCTGTAGATTATAAGCAGGCGATTACTGCTGATGGTCAAAATGCGACAGCCAAAGATAATTTGGCGATGGCCACGATTAATCCGACCGTGTCTTATAAAATTAATCCAGAGCTAAGTGTGGGTGCAGCGATTCACCTTGGTGTACAGCAATTTAGAGCAAAGGGCGTTATTGTTGGAGTGGATTCTAATCAGCAAGCGATAGAACTCCCTGGGCATGGCAATCAATGGGCTTTGGGTTATGGCTACGCCTTTGGCGCAACATGGCAGTTTCAACCGCAATGGACAGCTGGAGCATCTTTTATCAGTGAAACAGTTTTTTCAAAACTGGATGGCTATGAAGATGATCTTCTTTTAAGCAGTGAGGGTCGCTTAAACTTACCCATGCGATTCGGCGTCGGAATCGCTTATCAGCCGCGAGAAGATCTTAAAATTGGCTTTGATGTGTTGAAAATTAATTGGCAAGATACCGATGGATTTGGTCAAGGCACTGCTTTTAATTGGAAAAATCAAACGGTGTACCGAATTGGCGCAGATTATAAAGTGAATGATGTTTCAAGTTTGAGGGCGGGTTATAGTCATGCCAATAGCTTTTTGGATAGAGACTTTAGCAATGCCAATATTTATACCAATGCGATCGCACCTCAAGCAATGACGCTTGGATATGGACATCGTTTTAATTTTGCAGATTTCAATCTGGCTTATGAATATGACTTTTCTTCATATGAGAAAGGAACCAATCAAAGCACAGGAACAAATTTAAAAAATGAAAATCACACGTTGACCTTAGGGTTTTCAAAGGCATTTTAGTTTTTGCTGAGGGTTTAAACCGCGTTAAATACGACTTGATGAATATTTCTTGATGAACGTTCTTTGGCGAACATTCTTCGATAAAGGTTCCTCGATAAAAACTCTTTAATGAACAATGTTAAAGCGAGTAATCATGCTACTTAAACCCTCATACACTTAGATGGACATAGGCTGACAGTTAATCAAATGATAGATGTACGCGTACAACAAATTCGCTATGAATCTGAGAATATTATCAGTATTCAATTGTATCCGATTCACAGCAAGCTGCTGCCAAGCTTTAACAGTGGGGCGCATATCGATGTCCATCTTCCCAATGGAAAAGTACGGCAATACTCTTTGATCAGTCCCTTACAGGATCGCCGTTATTATGAAATAGGCGTGCTTAATAGTCCGACCTCAAAGGGCGGCTCAAGCTATATTCATCGCAAGTTAAAAGTGGGCGATATTCTAACGATTACTGAACCACGCAATCTTTTTGAACTGGATGATACCGATCAGAAAGTGTTGTTAATTGCGGGGGGTATTGGCATCACGCCGATCCTGAGCATGTGGTCGAGTCTGGCAATTGATCAACGGAAGTGCGAACTTCATTACTGTACGCGTCAAAGCAAGATACCGTTCATTGAACGTATCGACGCATTCAAGATTATGAATAGCGATAGTCATTATGTAACGTATATTGGTAATAAAGGGAATAATGGCTTTGAGATTGCTGAAGTCTTAAATTCCAACAGTATGAATACGCATATTTATGTTTGTGGTTCTTACGAGTTTATTCAGTATGTTGAGAATACTGCGCTTTCAATGAACTGGAATAAACATTTTATACACAAAGAATGTTTTAAGAATACGAACCTGATGCTGCCAGTATCTTCCGTTGAAGATCACGTACTTGAGATTGCCTCTACAGGCCAAAAAATACCTATTCTACAGAATGACAATATTGCTGAAGTGCTCAATCAGGCGGGTTATGCAGTTCCCATGTCATGTGAACAAGGGATTTGTGGGACTTGTACACTGCGTTATATCGATGGAGAGTTTTTCCATCAGGATATGATTTTAAATGATCAAGATCATTTAACCTTGTTTACGCCATGTTGTTCAAAAATAAAGTCTAAAAAAGTCATTATTGATATTTAAAAAGGAACATCAAAATAATATGGATATCAGGCAAATGAAATATTTTATCGCAGTGGTGGAAGAGCTCAATTTCACTAAAGCTGCTGAAAAACTATTTATTGCTCAGCCGCCATTAAGTCGTGCTATACAAAATTTAGAAGAAGAATTGGAAGTCTCTTTATTGGTGCGTAATACTCGATCTATTGAACTCACAATAGCGGGAAAATATTTCTATGAAAATGCAAAAAAGATCGTACAGAGTGAAATTCACCTCAAGAAAATGACACAGCAAATAGGCGGAGCCAACAACACTCTTCGTATAGGATTTATTGGTTCGACTATTTATAGTGAGCTGGCGGAATGTATTAAAAACTTTCGAATTGAATATCCTGATACCGCGATTCATGTTGAAGCCATGAATACCTTGAAGCAAATTGAGAAATTAAAAAATGGCACGATTGATGTGGGTATTGGCCGACTTAAACTCATCGATCCTGAGATTGAAAGAATTATTCTTAAACAAGAAAAATTATATGTGGCTTTCTATAAAGAGCATCCACTCTTGCAACAAAAAAGCAGTCAACCATTGTATTTAGAAGACATTGTTAATGAACCCTTAATCTTATTTCCAGATACAGCACAACCGAATTTTCTGTCTAATATTCTAGAAACCTTTGCCGTTAAGATGATTGCACCAACTAATCTTTTTGATCCAGTACGAGATGTACAATCGGCTTTAGGGCTTGTATTGGCAGGACTTGGCGTCTCGATAGTCAGTGAAGGTGTTGTTAATAATTATAGTCGGGATCTCGTATTTCTACCCTTAAGTGAGTCTTTTGCATCCACGCCGATTATTCTGAGTCACCGTAAAAATGAAAGCTATATTCTCGTTGAAAACTTTATTCGTTTATCCAAGAGAATATTTGGCTGTGAATAAATAAGCGTTCTTAGAATCAATCTGTTGATGACAATGAACGTTAAACAACACATAAAATTAAATAAAAGGAAGATATTCAATGAAATCACGTGCAGCGGTTGCATTCGGTCCAGGTCAACCATTAGAAATTGTTGAAATTGATGTTGCTCCGCCTAAGGCAGGCGAAGTATTGGTCAAAATCACGCATACAGGAGTATGCCATACAGATGCATTTACCTTGTCTGGGGATGATCCTGAAGGTGTATTTCCAGCGGTCTTGGGGCATGAAGGCGCAGGTATTGTTGTTGAAGTCGGTGAAGGCGTCACCAGTGTTCAACCAGGTGATCATGTTATTCCACTATATACTGCAGAATGCGGAGAGTGTTTATTCTGCACATCAGGGAAAACCAATCTTTGCGTTTCTGTGCGTGCCACACAAGGCAAAGGCTTAATGCCTGATGGAACGACTAGATTTTCATATAATGGTCAGCCGATTTATCATTATATGGGCTGTTCAACTTTCTCAGAATATACTGTTGTGGCTGAAGTTTCTCTGGCAAAAATTAATCCAGATGCTAATCCAGAGCATGTGTGTTTATTAGGCTGCGGTGTAACAACGGGACTTGGTGCAGTTAAAAACACAGCAAAGGTTCAGGAAGGCGATAGCGTAGCTGTTTTTGGTTTGGGGGGAATAGGTTTAGCAGTCGTGCAAGGCGCGCAAAAAGCCAAAGCAGGCCGAATCATTGCGATTGATACCAATCCTGAAAAATATAAACTTGCAGAAAAATTTGGCGCAACAGATTTTGTGAATCCTAAAGATCATGAGCGTCCTGTTCAAGACGTTATTGTGGAAATGACTGGCTGGGGTGTAGACCATTCCTTTGAATGTATTGGCAATACGCAGGTTATGCGTTCTGCATTGGAATGTACCCATCGTGGTTGGGGCCAATCGGTGATTATAGGTGTCGCTGGTGCTGGACAGGAAATTTCAACTCGACCCTTTCAATTGGTGACTGGTCGTACTTGGAAAGGTTCTGCATTTGGTGGTGTTAAAGGCCGTTCGCAGTTGCCAGATATGGTTGAAGAGGCAATGAAAGGCGATATTCAATTGGAGCCTTTTGTGACGCATACCATGGGGCTAGATCGCATTAATGAGGCTTTTGATTTAATGCATGAAGGTAAGTCGATACGCTCAGTCGTGCATTATTGATTCTTTAAGCTCGTTTTCTCTCTGTAACGTTATTCGTAGTTAATATTATTTTTAGCTAAAGCTATTTGTGAATGAAGATTTACAAATAGCCCTATCAAAAATTGATCTTTTCATCAGTCATTTTTATACAATAAATGCACTCTCATTATTTCCTTAGCCTAGCCTTCGCTTAGAAGGCGTAGGTGTTTTTACATATCAATTTATTGCTGCTCAATCATTTTTTTAATTTATGAAAAGTCTAATGAATATTTGATCAGAATCTATGGAGAACTTATTCAGTTTTGGTGCCATGCCGCTAGATATTTGAGATTGAAGATTGTTGAACACGCTGATTGAATAAGCTTATAGAAAATGGTTGTAGATAGAAGAAGGTTGTAATAGAAGAAGGTTGTAGAATAGAGTCATAGTCGATTGTGATAGAAGAAGATATTTAAAAAAATATCTTCTTCTACTTAGTGTCACTTCATTCTTATCTTTAAGCCGCTGTTGCGCTGAGTTTATTGCCTAATTTTTTAGGATCAACCATAATTTTGGCATGTTTTTCAGGATCACTTAAGGCTTTGAACGCTTCCTCTACGCCTTCTAATCCAACGACTCCAGTGAGTAAACAAGAACAATCAATTTTACCTTCAGCGATCATGTGTAAGGCATCACGAAATTCTAATGGGGTATAACCCATGACGAATTGAATTTCGATTTCTTTATTCACGGCTAATGCAGGCTCAATTTGATCGCTCTGCATACAGACACCAACCCCCACAATTTTAGAAAATAAGGGTGCGCCATTGAT
>JAHLFF010000089.1 GCA_018883945.1 Candidatus Acinetobacter avistercoris | reverse complement strand
TTTGCTGTCGAAAGGGACAATTTAAATTGCGCATATCATAGCATTTTTTGATGAGCTTTCATCGCTCAAACCAGAATAAAAAAGACCTCCTGATAGAGGTCTTTGTACAGTAAATTAAGCCGTTTTATGGCTAGTATGCACGGTGTGAATCAGATCAGACAAGTCATAACCTAAGGACTCTGCATAGCTTAAATATTCACGTTGAGTGGCTTCATCTAAAGTTGTCCCGCGATGTAGCAGCCATAAATATTCCTTACCCGGTTCGCCGACAAGGGCCGTCTGATAATCCGGATCGATTTTTAATACCCAGTAATCGCCCTTGGTAAACGGGATCCAACGCAGGCCTTCGGGTAAAAAGCTGACTTCAAGCTTGGCATGTTCTGCATCAACGATGCTGGCTTCAGCAATGGCTTCATCGAGCTTGCCATCGCCATCCAGACAGCGGTTCTGCACCCGAACTTTACCATTTTCATTCAAGCTATATACCGCAGAAATATCAGTGCTGTCTTCGGGCTGGTGTTTCATTGGCAAACGTGCAATTTCATACCAGGTACCTAAATATTGTTCTAAATTAAAATTTGAAACAGTGGCTAAATCCTGAGTCATTTTTTCTTCTCCGTTAATCTCAATTCAATATTAAAACTACCGAATTAGTTTAATACGAGATTTGCGGCTAAAAATGATGTAGTCCTGTAGTGAAATGTTATCTTGGAATAGCGCTTTGCAATGCATTAAATGTGCGTACCAGATTACCGAAAAAATAGACGAAGAGGATGCTTATTCAGGCATGCTCAGGCTTTATTCGTTGTTTGAGTCTTATTTGCTTTACAATTTTTTATAAAGATGATTATTTTTGTAATTACAGTAGAAAGAAGGGCTTAATTTAAATGCTGTAAAAATAGACAAATTTGTTTACATTTTTTATGTGAAAAATAACATTTATCCGGCTAGTATCCTCCGCTTGTTAACAATATGAAAGCCTAAGTTGCAGGCGAGGAGCGGTTGGTAAGGTATGATCTATGATCATCAGGTGAACATGAGCGAAGTTTATGCTCCTGTGCAAGCGAATATCATGGTGCGTTCCCAATCGGAGCAAAGACCTAAAAAGCCAACGCAAAAAGCCACTGTCCGTAATGCTTCAGGCGCAGGCAATGGTCAGCGTATTAATATCGAGAAATTTACCAGTTATTTGCAAGGCATTACCCGAAATACCAGTACACAGAAATGTGCGCGCAGTATTCGTGTCGGTCTGCAATCCTCTGGTGCGAAAATTGTGAACCATCCAGTCGCAGCGGCAGATTGGGGAAGTACCCTGATGCAGCTGGGCTATAAGAAAATTAATGCTTCTTTTGATCGGCCGAAAAAAGGCGATATCTATATTATTGACCGTACTCAGGGACATAAATATGGACATATCGCGGCTTATTCAGGTAGTGCCTGGGTATCGGATTTCAAACAGCGAGATCATGCGGTTTATCGCAATAAAAACGTGACTTATAGTTACTATCGTCTGGAAACTTACTTCTAAGAAAATACTGCGAAGTGATCAGTCCTCAAAACGCTTCGCACGGCTTTCATAGATTGAAACGATAAATAATCCAATCGCGGCAAAGCCAAGACATTGCAGACCCCAGGCAAATTTGCCCCATTGTTGGTGCTGTTCAGGCAAATAGCCAAACAGGGTAATTAAGGCAATGATGGGAATCACCCGGCTCAAGGCGCTAAAGCCATTTGCATAGGGATTGGATTTCGAAATTTTCAGGCGGAAATGGTGCAGTAAATGCACGACAATCCCAATCGCTAAACTCACCCCAACAAATACCGGATCTAACTGGGCCACAGTCGATGCTGCATAAATCAAAATACAGGTCACGATGATGACCATCAGCTTGTTTTGACGGCTACAACGTTCGGAATACCAGAACTCAAGCATGGGGTGAACCCGCATCTGATTTGTTCTGATTGAGCAGCGACAATGGTGAAAACAGGCAAATCGCCAGTGCCATAAAGGCAATACCTTGTGCACCCGGAATCAGGATTTCGCCCTGTTGCATGTTCATAAAAACTAAAGCAATCAATAAGGCAATTGGAATCCAGGTCAGTAATCTATACAGCAAACCGGTCGGGTTTTTGTTGGCAAAGTGGATTTTGCAGTAACGGCAGATCAGAAAAATGATGCCGGTACCGACAAACATCAAAATCGAATCTAAGGGCAGTGGTTCCATCCAGTACAAGCCTGCAGCTGTCGCTGCAATCACAATAAAGATCAACAGTTTTTTGAGAACAGATACCTGCGGATTAAACCAGAACTCAAGCATAATGATGAAAGAATAGAAGAGATAATCGGCACTTTAGCATATTTTGAGTATAAAAAAGCGAGGCCTTTGCCTCGCTCAATTAAGCTGGTTTTAACTGTTTTTCTGTGGACCCCAGTCATAGATTTTCTTTTGGTAGGCATACCACATCATCCACAAGCCAATCAGGATCATTGGCAGGCTCAGGAATTGTCCTTTGCTCATCCAGCCAATGAACAGCTGGCCATTGTCTGGCTCACGGAAGAATTCAACCACAAAACGTGCCAGGCCATAACCGATCAGGAACAGCGCCGAAACTGCCATACGTGGACGCGGCTTGGAGCTGAACCACCACAGTACAATAAACAGGATCAGGCCTTCACATAGCGCCTGATACAGTTGAGATGGATGACGAACCAGTTGCAGCGGATCGGTCGGAAAGATCATGCCCCAGGCAAAGTTTGGGTCGGTCACCTGACGGCCATACAGTTCACCGCCAATAAAATTGCCAATCCGGCCAAACATCAGCCCTGTCGGCACGCAAGGTGCGATAAAATCCAGGGTCTGGAACCAGGTCATCTTATATTTCTTGCACCACCACAACATGGCCAAAATCACACCGAGGAAGCCACCATGGAAACTCATGCCGCCAGTCCAGATCTGGAATAGCCATAAAGGATCGGCCAGGAACTGGGAAAAACCGTAGAATAAAACATAGCCTACACGGCCACCAATGATTACACCCAAAGCACCAAAGAAAATCAGATCCGAGACCATATCTGGCGTCCAGCCACGCTGTTTAGCGCGATAAGTTGCCAGTCCCCAGGCAAATAGAAAAGCCAAGAGGTACATGAGTCCATACCAGTGGACTTGCAAAGGCCCGAGCGAAATCGCAACGGGATCAATGTTTGGATAGGTGAGCATTCCTGTTCCTTGTGATTCTGTTTTGCACAGATTTTAGCTGAAAGCAAAGAAAAATGTTGTACATTCAATGTGTAAAGATCGAGGGCATCAATTATGTGTATTGTGGCACTGGCTTGGCAGGTTCTGGATCAGACCCCAGTATGTCTGATTTCAAATCGTGACGAGTTTTATCAACGTCCCACGCATGGCTTATATGAATGGGAAAATAGTCCGATTATTGCTGGACAAGATTTACAGTCTGGTGGTACCTGGATGGGCATTACGGCTTCAGGAAGATGGGCGGTGATCACCAATTTCCGCGACGGACAGGACAAAAAACACTATCCAACTTCACGTGGACATATTATTCAAGACTTTTTAAATTCTGACTTAACTCCGATTCGTTTCGCACAAGATCTGGAACAGAGACAGTGTGACTATGCCGGCTTTAACCTGTTTATTGGCGATCGGGATCAGGCTGTATATATGAGCAATCGCGGTGAAGCACCGCACGTACTGGCCCATGGGGTCTATGTCGTTTCAAACGGATTGATGAGTGAAGACTGGTACAAGACCCGGCATTTGCGGAAACGCTTTACCCAGGAACTATTACCGATGCTGCAACAACAAAAGATTGCAGAAGCGGAACTGTGTCATGCAGTCTGGGATATTCTGGAAGATGAACGCAAGGTGATTCCGGAGCTGCTGCCAGACACAGGCATCTCGGTGGAAATGGAACAACTGCTATCTTCGACTTTTATCCAGAGTCCGGCCTATGGTACCCGTTGCTCCAATTTTTTGAGAATGCAACAGGGACAATGGCACTGGATTGAGAAGTCACAACAAGGTGTGACCACAGGTCAAACTATTGAGAAAATAATTAGCCTGAAATAATCACCGGATATAAAAAATGCCGACATCTGCCGGCATTTTTTCACAACAGCTGTTTATGCTGTCGCTTGCTCCAAAGCTTCACCCGCAATGGCGCCACCATCTTTACGGGTAATGACCACAGTTGCAGAGCGAGGCACTTTGCCTAAACGGCTATAACGCTCGCTTTGGTTGGCTGGCCATGCACCTCCTGGATGCTGCACATTGACGAAAATTGCTTTGTAGTCCGGCGTAATCGTCACACCGGTAATTTCACAGCCCGATGGACCTGTGAGGA
>JAHLFF010000088.1 GCA_018883945.1 Candidatus Acinetobacter avistercoris | reverse complement strand
GTTGATGGTCTTCCAGTAAGACTTCAGTATCACTTCGATTTGGATAAAAAGAAGCCCCTAAGATTAAATGCTCAGCATCTAATTGCATGCAATAACCACCATAGCTATATGCATGCTTTAAATCGAGCGGCTGATGTTGATTGTTCAGCCAACTGACTTGTCCTCGAATCGGCTTTAATACTGGATAATGTTCAAACAGGCGATGACTGGCATTAGCGCAACAGACGACCACATGATCAAATCTTCCGAGACTATTCTGTTCTACATCGATAAGTGCTAAAAGTTCGTTTTCACATTTTTCAATTTTTTCAATTTGAGCCTGTTTAAATTCAATCAGCGGATGTTCAAGAATTTGATCACGAAGCTCATGTGGTGAAATCGAGCCAGCTTGGTTCAATGCTAAACTTGGAAATGATGTTTTAATCTCTAAAGCCGAATGGGATTGAGTATGCAGTACATGTTCAGGATATTCCTGAGCCAGACCCAGGAGCTCACTTGAATTTTTAAGAGCAAGTTGATTGATGATGAGGGGGCGAAACGCTCGAAAATGAGAATAATGATTTAAAGCATGTTGCCATGCCAGTGTCATTAAATGTTCTGAGCTTTGTTCAACTGGACTGAGTTTTGGATTTAAAAGCGCAAGTGGATTTCCAGATGCACCCGATAATGCTTCACATTGGTCATAAATCGTCACCTGATGTCCACGTTGTGCAAATGCATAGGCACATGTTAAACCGGCCACTCCTGCGCCTATAATCGCAATTTGGCGCTGTTTCTGTTCGCCTTGTATCGGTAGCGATGATTCATCACTATTTTCTATAGAATGTGTTGTCGATGAGAGAGGCAACTCCCAAACACCTTTTAACATTTCTCGTTTGTGTAAAAAACCGCGAGGGCGTGTTATAGAAATACCCTGTTGTCTAAGACCACGTTTCAATACACCTGCAACACTAAAAGACGTGAATGTCGTTCCAATGTTTGAGAGTCGAACTATATTTTTTAAAATATGTTCTTCCCACATGTCTGGATTACATGATGGTGCAAATCCATCTAAAAACCACGCATGAATCGTTGAGCTTTTTGGAATGATGGGGAAGATATCATGCGCATCGCCTAACCAAAGATCGACACTAAAACGCTCATCTGGAAAGCATAAGCGATGACAACCAGCGATAGGAAGGGGATATTGTTGAATGAGTTGCTCAGCCAAGGATTGAAGTTCAGGCCAAACTTTTAATGCTCGAATTAAATCGGTTTTAGATAATGGGAATTTTTCGACTGTGGTGACATGGAGTCTACTGTGATTATTCGGTCGTACTTGTTGCCAGAGTTGCCAGAGTGCAAGAATGTTAAGTCCTGTACCGAATCCTGTTTCACCCACATGAAAATAAGCATAATCTGAAAGTCCTGCTAAGCGGGTGGCAAGATCGTTTCCATTGAGGAAAACGTGACGGCTTTCGAGCAGACCATTATCTTGAGAGAAGTAGATGTCTCCGAACTGTTTAGCGTATGGAATTTCAATTCCATCGATACTTTTCCATTCGAGATCGGCCGTTTGAATACTTTGCAGCAAGATGGTGGACCTTCTTTTAACAATAGACGTCAGTTTTATAAAATAGACGTCAGTGGATTACCACTGACGGCGACGTTTGGTATAAATATAACTGGCAAGAAGAAATCCCAAAAACATACCGACAGCAATGGTTGCTGCGCCGTATAAAAACATTTGCGCACTGCGTTCACTTTGTAAGACTTGAACTTGCACACCTAGATTATCGTTCTTCAGCTGTAGTTCTTGGTTTTGAGATAGAGCGTCAAGATTAGCTTTTTCTAATTGCTGTAAACGTGTTTCTTGGCTTTTCACTAAGGCTTTTACTTTGGCTTCTTGTGCTGCTTTTTGTTTAGCAATTTGTTCTGCAGTTAAGGGTTTAGCAGGTGCTGCGTTTGCATCTACAATCGCTGTAGTTGTTGTGGCAGTTGTAGCTGCTGGCGTAACCGCAGGCACGGGTGTTTCAGCCAAAGTATTCGCGCTACACAGGCATAACAAGATTGATGCGATGAGTAAACCGTGCTTAGTTTTCATGAGGAAGCGCTTTGTTGAAAGGTTTAACATCGATGTGCGCGTAAATACCTTCTTTTAGAAAAGGTTCATCTGCTAACCATTGATCCAGATCTGCACGACTGTCAAAATCAAGAATTAAGGTGCTGCCATAAAAACCAGCGCTTAAATCATCTCGATCTTTAGGCATCGCACCTGCGACAATCACACGGCCTTCATTTGCCAATTTTTCTAGACGAGCTAAATGTTGAGGACGAACGGCAAGACGTTTTTCTAATGTACCTTCATGGTCGGTACAAGTAATCACAAATAAAGGCATGGGCTTTTTTATTCCATTATAAGCAAGTAGATATCAGATTATTCTTCTGCAGTTTTGAAGTATTTGCGCAAAATAATAAACTGAATAATGATAAAGGAAAACATCACAATCATGTCACCAAATGCAGTGAATTCACCCCAATATTTTCCTTCCATAAAGATAAATGCAAAGAAGATGTGTAGTGATGCCATGCCAACGAACATGATTGCCCAAGCGAAGTTTAGTTTTTTCCAACCTTGAACACTTAAATTGAGAATAGGGCCAAATAAACGCTGAATTAAAGGTTTACGCTCTTTGCCAAAATAAGGTGAAACGAGAAAAGCACCTGCAAAAACAAAATTTAAAATCGCGGCTTTTAAACGAATATAAAAATCATCGCTGAGCATTAAGGTAATGCCACCGAAAATAACCGTCATGAACAAAACAATCCATTGCTGTTTATCGAGATGGAATTTTTGACGAACGAACAATGCACCATAGACCACTAACATGGAAATGATTAATCCTGTAGTTGCCACAAGAATATTGTTGTTATCGACACCACCTGTAGAGCCAATCCATTGTAGTAGAGGATGTTGTGCATCTTTTGGGTCTACAGTTTTGTAGAGCCAAAAGAAAATTATGAGTGGCACAAAGTCTAAAAGTGCTTTCATGTTAAAGTATCTATTCTGTTCAGGTGGATGGGTAGTATAAGAGATGCAAGGCGTAGATTTACATACACATAGTAATATTTCTGATGGAACATTTTCGCCAGAACTATTGGTGCAGGCAGCGCTAGAAAAAGGCATACATACGCTCGCATTGACTGACCACGATAGCATGGATGGTTTGCCATTGGCTGAAATTGTTGCAAAAAATCAACCCATTCAAATTATTTCTGGGGTTGAAATTTCCAGTCAATGGTCTAGACCCAGTACGCAAAAAAGTTATGGTGTTCATATCGTTGCACTCAATATGCAAAATCCTGAACCTTTAACGCAACTTTTGTCCGTACAGAAAAAGATTCGTGCTGAACGCGCAAAGCAAATTTGCGATTTACTCACGCCACTGATTCATGTCGATATTTATGAAGATGTATTGGCCAAGGTGGATCATGAACCTGATCGAATTACGCGAACACATATAGCGAAAACCTTAGTCGAAAAAGGAATCGTTGCGCGTCCTCAGCAAGCTTTTGATAAATATATCAAAGAAGGTAAAAAAGCATACGTAAAATTTGATGGCTTGGGTTTGGCTGAGACCATTGATGTGATTCATCAGAGTGAAGGTTTTGCGGTTTTGGCACATCCGACTCGCTATGATTTATCTGCGACCAATGTCCGTTATTTGATTGAATTGTTTGCTACCCATGGCGGCGATGCGATTGAATTGCCGCCTGCAATTGAACCCGCGTCAACCCGTCAGATGGTAGACCGCATGATTGAGCAGTTTAATTTAAAAGTCTCTGTGGGTAGTGATTTTCATGGCGACAATATGCCTTGGATTAAGCTTGGGAATATTCCAAAAGTGAAGCAAGGCCAAGTGGGGATTTGGGAGAGTTTTAAATAACTCTCTCCCTCTCTACATCTATCTGAGGAGACGAGAAGACATCGTCGATAGTTTGATGTCTTAATCCGTTTGGAAAATTTTGATTTTATTTATTCATATTTTATAAATTCATACTTTATCAATCCATAGTTTAAATCGACACTTTATCAATTCGCACTAAAGTAAATTATGATCCTGCGCTTGAATCGGCGGTGGGGTTGGTTTACCCAAAGTGCTTAAAAGTTCAATTTCAATCGTTCTGACCATAGAGTCGAGCGGTAAGTCATTACTTTGTGTACCAAAAGGCTCTTCTATTTCGGTGCTGAGTGCATCAAGACCTAAGAAGGTATATGCCAAAATCCCCACCAATAAAGGCGTTGCTAAACCCAATACAGAGCCCAAACTAAAGGGTAATAAAAAACAAAAGAAATAAACAGTACGATTCAGTAGGACAGAATAGGCAAATGGCAGAGGCGTCGTCGCAATTCGGTCACACCCCGTTTGGACTAAACTTAAGTCCGTGACATGCTGATTCATTTGGGTATAAATAATATCGGAAATTTCACCTTCTTTTAAAGCCAGCATGAGTTCCCATTGAATCAAACTCAAGGTGTATTGAGGCGCATTTGCCTGTTGATATAATTGAGTCAATGCTTGCTGACTCATCCCACTGGTTTGATGTAAAACATCTGGACTTACAGTTTGATGGCGCAAGCGATCACGCAGCACGTTGGCAAAGACAATCACGTGTTGAATCACACGCTCACGACGACCTTGCGGTAAAATACGGCAGTCACGATCAAAGTGACGAGCATTGGCGATTAAACTGCCCCACAATTTGCGTGCTTCCCACCAACGGTCATAACAAGCAGTATTTTTAAATCCTAAAAATATAGAGAGTACGACGCCAATGAGGGTAAAACCCACCAAAGGAATTTCTGGGAAGCGGTAGAGATTGATGTACTCAATTCCACCCACAATTGCAGAGATCAACATAACCAAACCGAGAGGGGGTAAAACTTTAGGAAGAATGGTGCCACGCCATGAAAATAAGAGTTTTAGCGTGTCGTTTTGGTCACGAACTATCATTGAGTTGGATCTATCATTTTTTATTGATCTTCTCGACTTCGATCCCGCTTGTCAATCCACTTTGTGCTTTTAAACCTATAAATTTAAAATAATTTCATCTGGTACTTTATTTAAGCTGTCGATGTTCTGCAAACGAATAGCTTTGTTCAGATGAAATAATTAAATGATCAATAAGTTTAATTTCTAAAAGCTCACAGGCCATAGAAATTTTATGCGTCAATTGCAGATCTTCTTGTGAAGGTTGAGCGATTCCTTGAGGGTGATTGTGAGTAATGACGATGGCTGTTGCCTGATGATGAATCGCGTGTCTTAATAATTGGTTGATCGATATATCACAATAATTCATTGAACCAAAAAAAAGCTTTTTGAAGTTGATTTTGCGTAGCTGCGCGTCGAGACATAGCACGGCAAATACTTCTTGTTGTTCACCAATTAATTCATAACGTAAATAATCTCGAATGAGGTCAGAACGGCTCAAATCTGTATTCTGCTGAACATGATGTTTTAAATAACGCCGTCCGAGTTCTTTTACCGCCATTAATTGCGAATACTTGGTGTTGGCGATTCCATGAAATTGACTGATTTCATTCAGCGATGCATCGAATACCGCATTTAAATGACCAAAATGTTGTATTAGAACCCGAGCCAACTCAACGGCCGAATGCTGTTTTGAACCGGATCTCAGAAATATCGCCAAGAGTTCTGCATCTGAAAGACTTTGTGGTCCTTGTTGTAATAATCGTTCTCTAGGCCGCTCATGTTCAGGCCATTGTTTTATGGATTGATTCATTCTTATTCTCAAGAGTTATTTGTTCGAATTTTATCAGTTATTTTAGTTTTCATTTTCTAACTTGGGTCTCAGAATATTTAATGCTATTGTGAGCCCGACTGCAATAGAAAGGTGGCCTGATCGTGAGTTTCGATCTTAGTGTATTTTCCAATAAAAATATTATTCTTGCTGTAACAGGGGGAATTGCTGCTTATAAAAGTGCAATTTTAGTACGTCGTTTAAAGGATTTTGGTTTTAATGTGCGTGTGGTGATGACCCATGGCGCACAGGCTTTTATCACGCCACTGACGTTTCAAGCTTTATCTGGAAACCCTGTGCATACTGAGCTTTTAGATACTGAAGCTGAAGCAGGCATGGGGCATATCGAATTGGCTCGATGGGCAGATTTGGTTTTAGTTGCACCAGCCAGCTGCGATACGCTTGCTAAATTTGCAGCAGGGCTAGCAGATGATTTGCTGAGCACCTTATATTTGGCGACTCAAGCGCCTGTCTGGGTTGCACCTGCGATGAATCAACAAATGTGGGCAGCAAAAGCAACACAGCGTAATTTGAACACCTTGGTTGAAGATGGTGTGCATGTGATTATGCCTGATGCGGGCTCGCAGGCTTGTGGTGATGTCGGGCTCGGACGTATGCCTGAACCTGAAGATTTAGCTGAACAAGTACGTCTATACTTCCACAAAGCACAGCGTGCCATTGCAGAAAAATTCGGTCTTTTGGCCGGAAAACGCGTCACGATTACGGCAGGGCCAACGCGTGAAGCAATTGATCCTGTACGTTATATTTCCAATCACAGTACCGGTAAAATGGGCTTTGCGATTGCTGCAGCTTGTTATTCGGCTGGCGCAAAAGTCACCTTGATCTCAGGACCTGTCACTTTAGATACGCCAAACGGGGTACGCCGTAAAAATGTATCTTCTGCGATTCAAATGCTTGATTTGAGTATGCAGCAGCTTCAAGACGGCTGCGATATTTTCATTGCAACCGCAGCAGTGGCGGATTATCGCGTGGCAGAGGTTGCAGAGCAGAAAATTAAAAAAGCAGGCGATGAGCTTGCAGTATCTTTGATTAAAAACCCAGATATTGTGGCGACCATTGCTCAGCAAGATCAGCGTCCATTTATGGTCGGTTTTGCTGCTGAAACCCATAATGTTGAAGCTTATGCGGCAGACAAATTGGTTGCCAAGAAACTCGATATGATTGCCTGTAATGATGTGTCTCGTGCAGACATTGGTTTTGCTTCTGATGAAAATGCCATGACGGTCTTTTTTGCCGATCAATATCGCATTGAAAAACGTGATTTGGAGAAAGCATCAAAACAGGAGATTGCTCAGCAATTGGTTGAAGCGATTCATGATGCGATCACACAGAAGATTAAGCCTGTTTAATCTATTTATATAGCCATAAAAAAGACCGCTTTAAGCGGTCTTTTTCCTTTTTTTCGTTTATTCAAAGTCTATGGTTTTGCTGATTGATTCTGGGTTTGCCTCAGTCTTAGGATGGTAATGATCAGTCCAATCACAATACTCAGAATGCATCCCCAAAAAATTGCCTTGTAGTTGATCAGATCAAGCAGAGGATTTTTCATGCTCAGTGGGAAGAATGGATACATGTCTTGATGCATGAGTGCATCCAATAAAATATGGCTGAAACTGCCGATAAAAGCGCTAAACAATGCTACGTTCCATGTGATTTTACAATTTTTAATGCTTAATTTTTCTAAAACAAATTGGCTGATTGGACGTCCCAATATAGTGGCAAGTCCTGCTATCAGTAATGCACCTAAAAGATTATGCGTATAAAGATGTAAGGTATTCCACTTTAAAATAAGCCCCATCAAAGGCTCGATATCCATGAGAACTTGAGTACCTGCAAAAATCATCAAACTGAATCGCTGAGTTTGAACTGCTTTAAAGCTGGTGCCTATTCCCAAATGCAGTACGGTAAAGGGCATATTTTTCTCGATTTTTATTGTATTAATGTTGAAGTAGAAATGGACAGAATAAGTTGCAATAAATTAGAAAAAGGCTTTGAATGACTTTAAGGATAAAATAAGAGATAAAAAAACCACAGTCAAGACTGTGGTTTTTTGAAAGCAATAAAGCTTAAGCTTGACCTTCAGCATCAGCGCCTTGAGCGCGTTGCAGATTTGCTTCAAATTCCGCATCAAAATTGATAGGCGTAAGAAGC
>JAHLFF010000087.1 GCA_018883945.1 Candidatus Acinetobacter avistercoris | reverse complement strand
CTCAAGCACAAACCATCGTAGAACAAACAGGGCAGTCAAATGCAGCCGTCTTAATTGACTCACTACATTTTGACCGTTCAGATTCAACGCTGGAGCAAGTCAAAGCAGTGCCGGCATGGCGCATGAATTATGTGCAGTTATGTGACGGTTTGGCAGACTATGATCCTAGTGATGAAGGTTTAATCAAGATTGCTCGTAGTAATCGTTTAGTTCCTGGTCAAGGGAATATTGATTTGGTGGCATTAATTGCTGCCCTCCCGAAAGACATTACATTGGCTGCAGAAGTTCCAAATTTAGAGCTGGCTAAATTACCTGCTTTAGAACGCGCACGAATTAATCTGCAAGCGATTCAAGCCTTGGTTGCTTTAGCAAATGCAGAAGTATTGGCGGGGTAAAAAATGAATGCGTCAACTCAACACGATTTCAAAGTAACAGAGACATCATTTCGTCATCAGCATTCTTGTGATGTCTTAGTCATCGGCTCTGGTGCAGGAGGACTGTCTAGCGCAGTTTCTGCAGCAACCCAAGATTTAGATGTCATTGTTGCTGAAAAGGCAACGGTTTTTGGAGGTACAACAGCAGTTTCTGGTGGATGGCTATGGATTCCTAATACTCCACATGCGCAAAAAGCAGGACAAGCTGAACCGATTCAAAGACCTAAACAATATCTAAAAAATGTTTTAGGTGATCAGTATGATGAACAAAAAATTCATACTTACCTAACTAAAGCCCCTGAAATGATCGATTTTTTTGAAAAATCGACCGATGTTAAATTTAACATCGGTAGCGCAGTTCCTGATTTTTACGATATTGAAGGATCGCGTGTAGGTTGGCGCTCAATCGTAGCGGCTCCCTTTGATGGGCGGGAACTTGGTGAAAACCTGCATCTTCTTAAACCTGCAATTCCTGAAACTACGGTATGGGGTATGGGGATTGCATCGGGTGTAGACATGAAGCATTTCATTAATACATTCAAGTCTGTTTTTTCATTTACTTATGCGACAAAACGCGTAATAAGGCATTTTATTGATTTACTCTTCAGACACCGTTCCACACAAATTGTAAATGGCAATGCCTTGGTGGCTCGTCTTTTAAAATCCGCACTTGATCAAAAAGTGAAGCTATATGCCAATCATGCTGCTACCCAGTTGGTTTTTGAGCAGGAGCGTGTGGTGGGCGCTATTTTTAAAACCCCTGAAGGTTTGGTAAAAATTATGGCTAAACATGGGGTTGTTTTGGCAACTGGCGGATTTCCGCATGATGAGGAACGTAAAAAACAACTTTTCAAACATGTGGCTTTAGGTACTCCTCATTATTCAGCAGCCCCAGAAACAAATACTGGAGATGGTCTCAAACTTGCCGAGTCTGTAGGTGCTAGTGTTTGTCATGATTTGCCTTGGTCGGGGGCTTGGGCACCCGTATCGTTGATACCACGGTTAGATGGCACTTTGGGACGTTTCCCTCATCTCGTTGAACGGGGTAAACCTGGATTAATTGCCGTTTTACCGAATGGTAAGCGTTTTACCAACGAAGGTGACTCCTATCCTGCATTCGTCAAAGACTTGCTTAAACATACCGCAGAAGGTGCTTTAGCTCGTTGCTGGCTAATTTGTGACCATAAGTTCATTCAACGTTATGGTTTGGGTGCCGTCAAGCCTTTTCCTATTTCTATGCAGCCTTGGATTGAAAATGGCTACTTGAAACAAGCCGATAGTCTAGAGGCTTTGGCACAAAAATGTGGAATTAGTACTGCTAGTTTTGTAAATACATTGACAAATTACAACCGCCATGCAGTCAACGGAGAAGATCCTGAGTTCCATCGAGGCAGCACGCCATATCAAAAGACTCAGGGAGATACGATACAACAGCCAAATCCTTGTATCGCGCCAATACAAAAAGGTCCTTTTTACGCTGTGCAGATTGTACCAGGAAGTTTGGGAACCTTTGCAGGACTCAAGACTGACTGTGAAGCACGTGTCTTAAATCAGGATACAAATTTACCAATCAAAGGGTTATATGCCGTTGGTAATGATATGAATAGCATCATGGGTGGTCAGTATCCAAGTGGTGGAATTACTCTGGGGCCGGCCATGACCTTCGGATTTATAGTGGGGCAGCAATTTGGTCAAGAAGCCAGATTAAGTTCACGTCTACAGAAGATGGATGGAAAATAAGCATGGAAAAAACAGTTGATTTACTGGTAATTGGCGCGGGTGGCGCAGGCATGTCAGCAGCTTTATTTGCAAAGCTAAATGGTTTAGATGTGCTGCTATGCGAAAAAGATACTCAGGTCGGTGGTACAACAGCTACTTCTGGTGGAACCATATGGGCGCCAGGCTCACATCTGAGTGAAAAAGCTGGTGTACCAGATAATATTGAACAAGCCAGAATTTTCTTAAAATCAGTAGTCGGTTCTCGTAGCGGAGAACACATTCGTGATGCCTTTTTAGACTCCAGTCCAAAGATGATTCGGGATTTGGACGAAAAGACTTCGGTAAAACTAAATTCCTGTTTGGCGCATCCAGATTATGTCAAAAATCAGCCAGGTGCAGCCTTTGGAGGTCGTGCACTGGCGCCTGCTGAATTTGATGGCAGTGTGCTTGGTTCAGATTTTAAATATGTAAAACCACCACGTCCCGAATTTATGGGTTTAGGTGGCATGATGGTGAATCGAAATGAATTAAATGCCTTGTTGAACCCATTTTCATCAGGCACAAATTTCATGACAACGATGAAAGTCGTGCTGCCTTATTTTTTATCGCGTTTGCGTTTTCAACGTGGTACGCGTTTAGTAATGGGTAATGCCCTCGTTGGAAGCTTATTTTATAACTTAAAACAAAAGCAAGTTCCTATATGGTTGCAATCACCTTTACAAGAATTGCTCTATGAAAATGGTCAAGTGATTGGTGCAAAAATTTTGCATGAACAGAAAATAGTGACCATTAAAACACGTAAAGGTGTGGTATTGGCAACCGGTGGTGTGGGCTGGAATAAGGAACTGCGCAACACATTATTTCCTAAAGGCATGATTGAAGACTCGCTTGCGCCAAAATCCAATACAGGTGATGGTTTAACACTTGCAAATCAGGTGGGTGCACAGATCGATCCTTCTGTAGACAGCAGTGTGTTGTATTTCCCATGCTCTATTCATACGCATAAAAACGGTTATAAGGCCATTTGGCCACATATCATTCTAGACCGTGCTAAACCTGGAGTGATTGCAGTCAATGCGGATGGAAAACGATTCGTGAACGAATCTGATTCATATCATGATTTTTGCATGGCCCAGATCAAATCAAATCAAGGCAAAGGGAAAATCGTGTCTTATCTGATTTGTGATCAGCAATCGATTCAAAAGTATGGACTTGGTTTTGTTTTACCTGGCGCAAAAAAACTGAATTATTACCTACGTGGAAAGTATTTGTTCAGTGCAGACAGTCTGGTAGCCTTGGCTCAAAAAGTCGGTATTGACGCATCACAACTCAACAAAACGGTGCAACGTTATAATTCATTTGCAGAATCAGGAGTGGATCCTGATTTTGGTAAAGGCTCAGGGGTAATGAACCGTTTTAATGGTGACCCTGAGGTTCAGCCTAATCCATGTTTAGGCAAAATTGAGCAAGGCCCATTTTATGCATTGCCTGTCATTCCAATGGATTGTGCAAGTAGTGGCGGTTTAGCAGGTGATGAGTTTGGCCGTGTGCTAAATGATCAAAATCAACCTATTGAAGGTCTATTTGCTTGCGGAAATGATCTTTCTTCTATTTTTAAAGGTACCTATCCAGGGCCAGGCACCACATTAGGTCCAGGAATGGTATTTGCATGGAGAATCGCACAATTTGCGGCAGGAAAACTTATTCAACAACCTATTTCTTATTCTCAATCTAATTCTACACAGGAGCATGTTTCAGCATGAAACTTTATCAACTGATTAATATCACGATTAAAATGGGTACTGCTGGTGCAGTGGCAACTGGTATACAGCAATATTTTGCAGATGAACAGGCCAAAGCCAAATTATTAGGTGTATGGTTTTCTGATATTGGTCAACTCAACCAGATTGTAGTTTTGACGAGTTTTACGTCCCAAGCAGATTTAGACGAAGAGAAAACGCGTTTAGGTGCACAAGAAAACATTTTTGCAAATGCTGAAAATATTATCAAATATTCAGTAGAAAACTTTGCTGGTTTTGATTTCTTGCCTGAAGTGGAATTGGGCGAATTTGGTCCTGTTTATGAAATCCGTACGTACGAATTAAAACATGGAGGTGTACCGCACGTATTGAATGCATGGGAAAATGCTGTGCCTGAACGCACCAAATATTCACGTTTAACTATAGCAATGTATGCTTTAGATGGTACCCCACGTATTGTTAGCATCTGGCCATATAAATCATTAAACGAGCGTTCAGAAATCCGTGCTCAATCTGTAGCAGATGGTATCTGGCCACCAAAAGGTGGGCCACAATGGCTAACCCATGAAATGCAGTCGATGATTGCATTACCGACAGCGATTTCACCTTTAAAATAAGGTTCGATCTGTTTAGATGAACAAAATGGCTAACGTTTAAAGCGTTGGCCATTTTTTTATTTTTTAAACTACTTTTAATCAATCCAAAAGCTGAAATGAGAATATGAAACAGGATATCAATTTTTCTAAAATTATTTTTGGCGGTAATGTGTTTGGCTGGACAGTTAATTTAGAACAATCAATCACTCTACTGGACTATGCCTTAGAGCATGGCATCCATACTATAGATACGGCAGATATGTATTCTACTTGGGTCGAGGGTCATATAGGGGGCGAATCTGAAACAGTTATTGGAGAGTGGTTGAAACGCAAACCCTCAAATCGAGACAAAACTATACTGATTACCAAAGTAGGGGCACCTTTAGGTGATAATAAAAAAGGCCTGTCTAAAAGATATATCAAACAGGCAGTTGAAGCTTCATTGAAGCGTCTAAACACGGAGTATATTGATGTTTATTTAAGTCATTATCCTGATCCTGAAACACCTATTGAAGAAACCTTAACTGCCTATGCTGATTTAATTCGAGAAGGTAAGGTATTAAAAATTGGTGCATCCAATTATTCTACCCAACAGCTTGAAGAAGCCTTAAATGTAAGTCAGACTCACGGCTTACCAAAGTACGAAATTTTTCAGCCGGGATATAGTCTAGTAGAGCGTCGTCAATATGAAACAGAATATCAGCCAATCTGCGAGGAACATCAGCTGAGCGTGATTACTTATTTTAGTTTGGCTGCTGGATTTTTAAGTGGTAAATATCGTGATATTTCACAGCTAGAAAGCTCTGCACGTAAACGACAGTTAGAGCAATACTTTAGTGAACAAGGCTTAAATATTCTAAAAACCATGGATGATTTGAAAGATAAATATCAAGCAGAACTGGCTGAAATTGCTTTGGCTTGGATCATTGCTCAGAACAGTATTGCTGCGCCGATAGCCTCGGCTACCTCTCTAACGCAGGTAGATTCTTTGATTAAAGCCATGAGACTTAAGCTGCAAGCAGAAGATATTGCTTTATTGAACAGAGTGAGCCAATACTAAAAAATGAATACGAAATGACTTCATTAAAATATAAAGATAAGGGGGACGATTTATCGTCCCCCTTATCTTTATAAAAGATTTTTACACTAAACAGTTAAGCTGTTTTTTGTAAAAATTCTAACTGTTCAACATGGATGGTGCTTTGGGTATTCGCAGCCTGTTCAATGCATTCAAGAAGTTGAATATTTCGAATCGCATCTTCAGGTGATGAAATTGGTTTGGCTGTACCCTTTATCACCTCAATAAAATGTGTCAGCTGATTAATATATACATCTTGGTCTTTATTCGGTTCGACTTTATTTTTTATGAGAGGGGTTGCCCAGCTTTTAAGCTGATCCTTTGGATAATTCCAATATTCAAGATTTGGGACACTTAATGCACCTTCTGAACCGCTAATAAAATAACAGTCTTGATCTGGCGAAACAGCAAAACTGCTTTTATTCTCTTCAGTGTTTTGATCCCATCCCCAAGGTGAAACAGCAGCATCAGAGGCCAATAAAGTACCTAAGGCGCCATTTTTGAAACGCACTAAAATTGAAATAGTGTCTTCTACTTCTAAATTGCGATTTTTATTGGATGTCATTGCTTGTACAGATTCAATTTCACCATTTAAGTAGCGCATTAAATCCAAATCATGTACAAGATTGATTGCCAGAACACCTGCACCAGCCACTCGATGCCATTCTATATCAAAATAACTGTCTGGTTTATATACGCTCCAGAGCGCATTAAAGGTATTAATTTGACCTAAAGTACCAGCATCAATAACTTCTTTGGCTTGTTGAATGATTTTATTGTGACGGCGATGATGCCCGACCAATATTGGTACATTCAATTTTTGTTGCGCTTCAATTAGGGTGAGTGCTTCATTGGTATTCAGTGCCAACGGTTTTTCTAGTAAGCAAGGCACGTTATGTTGCATACATTGAATTGCAGTACTGACATGGAAACGGTTTGGATTAGCAACTACGACACCGTCTAATTTAACATGGTTAAAAAGTTCCTCTAAGTCTTTATAATTAGGTACATTAAAATCCTTTGCCATAGCATCGGAATATGGGTCACTAACAGCAACTAATTCTGCATTTGGATGTTTAACGATGGTTTGAGCATGTTTTTTCCCCATGACACCTGCACCAATAATGGCAATTTTTTTTGCTTGCATTTAAGCGACTCCTTGCTTGTGTAGTGATAAATAGAGATAGGTTTGTTTAAGCGTTATTAGACAATCCCTAACTTAATTTGATGTAAGAATTGATTGCTAAATTAGTTGTGTGGCATTAGAACCGTCATAGGCTACGTAGCAGCCAAATGTCTTTTTCATACTCTTAAATAAAAGTCTGATCTAAAATCCAAGTTCATCTGGAACTATTGTTTCATCAAATAATAACAAACATAGGATAAAAATGGAACATTGTTCCATATTATTTCATGGTATACATCGATTTATTATATGAAGATCATAACTAACTGAATAAAATTAGTTTTAATAGAAAAATTGGTTGTGAGTTTGGCCTAATTCATTACTGAATGTATGAATTTCCGCCCCAAAAAAGGACTCATTTTTAGAAGTCCGAGTCAGGTATTATTTCAATAACATAGGGTTGCACTTTAAATGCTAATCTCAGATTCTTAGAAAACGAATGATTATGTTCTAAAATTTTTCAGTTGAGTATTAGGTAGGAGTAAAGTGAAAATTCCTAATAAAGGTAAATATGAACACAGTGTAAATACCCATTCTATACCGTTTCTATCAGCTAGGTATCCTAAACCAGCTGCTGCTATACCACTTACACCAAACATTAAACCAAGCATTAGTCCAGCAATCATCCCCACACGCCCAGGAACTGCTTCTTGAGCGTACACGACCATTGCAGAAAATGCAGATGACATAATTAAACCCGACATAACCGCGAGAATACACGTCCAAAATAAATTTGCATAAGGTATGAATATAGCGAATGGGGCCATTCCTAAAAATGAAATCCAAATCACTGTTTTACGTCCAATACGATCACCAATAGGTCCACCAAAAAATGTACCAAAAGCAACTGCTGCCAAAAAAGCAAATAAATATAATTGGGCACTTTGAATTGGTAGGTCAAATTTTTTAATTAAGTAAAAAGTATAGTAATTACTCATGTTTGCGATATAGGTAAACTTTGCAAGCATTAGTATAGAAATAATGATGAGAGCTCGAACTAAGGTACTGCCATGTAATTTAAAACTTGTGATAGATGTTGTTTTACTAATTTTAATTTTTACATGATGAATGGTCCATTTACTTACTTTAAATAAAACAAAAATTGCAATTAAAGCAAATAACACCAACCAGACTGCTGAAGCCTGACCATTAGGAACGATAGATTGGTGTAAAAATAAAGTTAGTAAATAAATTATATAAATCAAATGTTTTTTTTTAAATCTTAAATTTTTTTGATTTAATTTTATTTATTTTGGGACTGTGCTAGTCTATTTTTTCAACGCTCAAAATAACTTAACTGTGCAGAAAAAATGATGACACCATTGCTCATTGATGCATTAACAGTATCTGAAGGCAGGTTTAAAAAACCATGCCCAGTTTTAGTTTTGAAAATGATGTTACTCAATGAGGAAACGAATAGTTTTTCAGCAGAAATAAAAAATCAAGCACTACTACTTCTCGCGGCATATCGTAAGTTATTACTTGCTGTCTACATGGATTTATGTGATGTAAAA
>JAHLFF010000086.1 GCA_018883945.1 Candidatus Acinetobacter avistercoris | reverse complement strand
GTAATTAACGCAAAAACGCCATAAGGTGTCAGTGCCATCACCAAACGAACAAGCTTCATTACCCATGCTTGTAAAGTTTCAATTGCCACAACAACGCTTTTTCCTTTTTCGGCATCATCTTTAATTAAGTTAAGACCTGCGATACCCAATAATGTCGCAAAAATCACCACACTAATAATAGAGGTTGGCTTTGCACCAGTAAGCTCCATAAATGGATTCGTTGGTAAAAATGATAAAAATACCTCTGGGATACTTAGATCTGTCACCTTAGCAATATAATTTGTATGAATCGCATCTAAACGTGCGGTTTCTTGCGCACCTTGTACTAAACCGGCTGCACTTAATTCAAAAAGGTTTGTAACAAATATACCAACTAAAGCCGCAATAGATGTCGTTACTAATAATGTGCCAATGGTAAAAAAGCTAATCTTCCCTAATGAAGATGCATTGTGCAACTTAATCACAGCACCTAAAATAGAAACCAAAACCAAAGGCATAACGACCATTTGTAAAAGCTTCACATAACCATTTCCAACGATATTAAACCATTGAATAGATTCACCTAAAACTGTTGCCGATGAGCCATAAACTACCTGTAGACACAACCCAAAAATCACGCCTAAACACAAACTTGCAAATACTTTTTTCGATAGACTCCAATCGGTCTTACGGGTTTGCATGAGCAATATAATTAACGCAATGAATATGAAAATATTCAAGATTAATGCGTAGTTCATCGACTTTCCAAAAAAAATATCTACTAAATTATAAGATGATTAAAGTAATAGCTTTTATCATTTATATAGATATTATTAATTATTTTTAATCATAGATAGTATTGAATAATGCCGGCTAAAGTCTCTGTTGTTCTCGATAAAATTACCTAAACACGTCAGCTTGTAGAAAAATCAGGCTACTTTGTATTACAAGTTTCAACGCTCAAACAATAAAAATTAGTTCAACAACTCGGTTCAATGAGTCAATTTGATGATCCTGACAAGTTATTACACTGCAATACACCAATTTTTCAGTTTGATGGATATGACTTACCTGAAGTTGAAGGTTGCTCAGGTTGGCTCATTTGCGAATTGATTCCTGAGCTACATCATCAACAAACACATGATTTACTTATCGGAAAATTAGAAATTTAGGGTCGAGTTAAATTTTCAATTGTATATTCATTTCTGCTGATTTATTTAATTGATCATGACTAAACTATTTATAAGCTGCTAATTAATCTAAATTTTTATTTTATTTTACTTTAAATAAGGATAAGGATTAATCGCACCCTCACCATTCAAATAAATCCCATAATGCAAATGTGGCGGTGTATTTTTAGCATTGCCTGTATTTCCAACATACCCAATGACCTCACCAACTTCAACCCAATCGCCTTCTTGAATATGATCCGCATATTCATCTAAATGTGCATAATAATGTCGACTCAGATTCGGGCCAACAATCCAAACCACCTGACCACCAAGTGTATTCAAACCCACTCTCTGTACGATACCTTGTGTTGCGCTCAATACGGGTGTCCCGCGCTTGGCAAAAATATCAATACCTTGATGAGTACGTCCATTACTTCGTGCAGCACCCCAGGTATCTTGTATCTGTTGAGGTTTTACACCTTTTACGGGCATAGACAATTGTTCAGGTAACTTTTTTTGAGTCAGCTGCCAATATAAATAAGGATAGTTAAGGCCGGCAGCCTCTCCAGATGACGGAGGATGACATGCACTCAAAAAAATACTCGAACTTATTAAAACTAAAGATGCTAGGGCTTTTTTATATTTCATAAATTCACTTTATTAATCAGCTGCTCTCTAAAAATATCGTGGCTTTTAAATTGAGATTAAGCATAAAAACATCTAAGCAGAATGGCTCAGGTTGAAAACAAATGATATAACTCAAATGTATAGTCTATTCTTCACTCATCTTTAACGATCAAAATTTATGCACTGATATTTTTATGTGCACCATCAGAACTTGAGCGACTTAGTGAGTTATATCTTAGTTAGTTATATACAGTTATCTTGAATGATTTAGCGACTTACCGAAGGAGTGTGAATATTATTTTAATTAGCTGAGAAGCCTCTGGTCATATTTTTATCGTATCTAGGCACCTTCTAAATATAACGATGATCAATTCTACGGATTAAAATTATCTAAATTCTAATTTTTATAATTTTTGATGTTCTATTTCAGCCTTATTGAAATATTCAGGTTAATTTCATTCATCTCATGTAGAGAATAAAGTTGAAGAAGATAAAACAGAATCTGATATAGTATCGCAACATAGTGGTCTTTGATTTAAAGTCTTTTTATCTCTTCTCTCCTCGTAGATAATAAAAGCGAAAATCCAAACATCACAAAAGAATTTATTTAATATTTTTAGTAGGTTATAGTGAAAATAGTTATCCTGAACAAGCCTTACGATGTTCTTTCCCAATTTCGTAAAGACGAAGCACACATGACAATGTCTGACTTTGTTAGCGATCCTGACCTACGTTTAGCGGGTCGTTTGGATATGGACTCAGAAGGTTTGGTATTTTTGACAGATCATGGTGGTCTGAATCAATATATCACCAACCCTGCGAATAAAAAGTTTAAAACCTACGTGGTACAAGTTGAAGGTACTGTTACAGAAGATTCACTTGAACAATTGCGTAAAGGTGTTGAACTTAAAGACGGTATGACATTACCTGCACAAGCCGCTTTAATTGAACAACCAGAATGGTTGTGGGATCGTGATCCTCCTGTACGCTTCCGTGCTTCTGTACCCACCTCTTGGGTAGAAATTTCAATTTGTGAAGGTCGTAATCGCCAAGTACGTCGTATGACTGCTGCAATTGGTTTCCCGACACTCCGTTTAATTCGTACCAAAATTGGTGCTATTGACTTAGTTCAGCTTGGGCTTCAACCTGGCGAAACTAAAGAAATTGAACCTTTACTTTATCCAGACTTCCAAAACATCCCTGCGGAAGAACCATATCGCTCTCGTTCATATGTTAAAAAAGCAGGCGGTACAGGCGGAAAACCGATTGTTCGTAAGAATAAAGATGGTTCTGTAAAGAAAACATCAGGTACAAAACGTATTTGGCAAATGGATGATAGCGAAAAGCCAAAACGTAGAACCAACGGAACTACGCGTCCTAACTCTAAAGCACCACGTGGACGTGGTCGCGGTTAATTAGATCAGGCGAATAAGATCACTTTGCAAAAAAGCCCACTTCTGTGGGCTTTTTATGCTGCGTTTTTCATCATATAAAATTATTCATTTGCTTATAAAAAACTCACTCATAAGTAATTTAATGAATGAGCATTTTTGAGTTTGATTCATTTTTTGAATCCACCGCATCAAGTACTAGACTAAAACTCACCCCTCTTTCTGAGTTTTCGACGCCAGCAACACCCTCATGTAGTTGCATAATCGATGCGACAATTGCGAGTCCTAAACCACCTGTTTGTGCTTTATGGTGGCGACTCTCATCCACTTGATAAAACCGCATAAATAAATGTTCAAAATGTCGTTCATCAATAAAGGTTTGTGCCGTCGTCACTGTAATTTTGACTTGACCCTTTTCGGCGACACTATCAAGCCAAATAGATTGACCTTGCTGACCGTAATCAATCGCATTAACCAAGAGATTGGACAGTGCGCGTTTTAATAAATCCGTATTTCCATACACATAAAGTTCTGGACTTAGATTGGTTAAAATTTGAATATCTCTGTCTTCAGCCAAGAAGTCAAAATAATCAACCATTTCAAGTGCCATTTTAGAAACATCGACCACTTGCATCTCAACTTGATAATCATGTTGAGTTGAACGTGCAATGAATAACATGCTTTCAATCATTTTATTTAAACGTTCATATTCTTCTAAATGCGAATCTAACAATTGCTCGAATTCGTCGGTGCTCCGAGACTGGCTCAAACTAATCTGTGTCTGCCCCATCAGATTATTCAACGGCGTTCGCAACTCATGTGCGATATCCTCAGAGAAGTGTGCCAATTGATCATAACCCGTTTGAATTTTATCTAACATGTTATTCATGGCATCTTGCAACTGCTGAACTTCTATATTTTGGCTTTTCACCTCAATTCTTTGATGTAACTTTTGAATATTAATTTGCTGTGTTTGTTCAATTAACTGTTTCAAAGAAGCCAATAAATAGCGCCCAACCCATGCACCCAATATACTGGCCAATAAAACACCCAAAGCACTATATATAATCAGTTGATACAAATATTGCTTTAAGGTGCTCTGCCCTTCATTAAGTTGTTTCGCTGCAATTAATTGATAAGGCTGCTGATTAAACTCTACGGTCTTATAGGCCAAACGTGTGGACGCTTGATCAGCGGCATTATAACCAAAAGCAATCCCTGAGGTTTGAGCCAACTTTGGAATCTGAATATTCAATGGATTGATGTTAATTAAACTTTCATTCTGATTTTTTAAAATAAGTAAATTATCTTCTTGCCCTAACATATTTTCATATAAACGTGGATGTTTGACTAAGATTTGAAAACTGGCTTGATCTTGTAAAAACACTTCAATGCGCTCAATCCGCGCCTTCAAAGCTTGATCTTGTTGTTGTTCAATCAATACACGCATATGTTGATAGGACAATACGCCGACCGCACTAAAGACGAGTAATGATATAAGACTAAAAGCGATGCTCAATCGAGTCGTTAAACTCCAATTATGACTTGGCCGCATTATAAAATATCCAGCTTATAGCCCATTCCACGTATGGTATGAATCAATTTTGGCTGAAAGGAATCATCCACTTTGGCTCTTAAACGACGAATGGCAACATCAACCACGTTGGTATCTGTATCAAAGTTAATATTCCATACAGATGATGCAATTTGCGTACGGCTTAGAGTTTCTCCTTGATGTTGCATCAGCAATTGCAACAGCAAAAATTCTTTTTGGGTTAATTCAATCTTTTGATTATCACGGCAAACTTGTCGTTGAGTACGATGCAAGCTCAAACTTCCAACCTGTAAATACTCTAATTCATCTGGAGTACTTCGTCGCAATAAGCTTCTGACACGGGCTAAAAGCTCAACATATGAAAAAGGTTTAATCAAATAATCATCTGCACCCAGTTCCAAACCTTTAACGCGATCTAATACATGATCTTTAGCCGTCAACATCAATACCGGTATTTTAGAAAATGTTCTTAAGTTCTGTAGCACTTGCCAGCCATCGAGTTTGGGCAACATTACATCTAGAATAACCAAATCTATGGTTTGATCTTTCAAACATGACAACGCCTGCAACCCATCGTGAGTGATGGTGCAGTGGTAGCCCGATTCTTGTAAGCCTTTGGCAAGAAATTGGGCAATTTTAACTTCATCTTCTACAATTAAAATATGCATTTAAGTATTCTAACGCAATGAAGGCAGATTAAGATTACAAATCCGTAATCTAATTGTCATCCTCTTTATTTC
>JAHLFF010000085.1 GCA_018883945.1 Candidatus Acinetobacter avistercoris | reverse complement strand
GCAGACTGCGTTTTGACATCCCCACCTGAGGTTGAATCGATTCATGAATTTGTTTTACAGAGATGCGTCCGGTGTTTGTGGCCATGATTCTGAAAATGATGAGGTCTCTGTAGGTTTGGCTTGTGGGATTCATGCTTTGTCTCCCTGCAGAGATCCGTTGAATCCAACCTGCTTGAGATACGATTCCCATTTTTTCGCTTGCGCTGGGTTTTCAAGTTTCACAGCGATACGTGCTGCAAGTTTGTCGTATGACTCTCCTGGTTCACTGAACGTTCCTGCGAACTCAGGATGGTGAGAAAGTTTTTGAGCAAAGACCTGAATTTGTTTTTCAGTGAGTCGATTTGAATTTAATTTCGGTGAACTTGAGTTTCCAGAAGGGCCTGAACTTGGTTTTTCAGAATATTTGGTTTTGTAAGCGTTGATCAGCCAATCAGCGAAGTGGTAGATCATCAAATCATCGCTCATGGATTTTTCAGCATTGTAAATTTCGAATGCTCGTTTTTCTCGTTCGAACCATTTTGAATTCATGATGGATTCAAAATCGATTCCGTCATCGGCCAAGTAAATTTCTTCACGAAGTTTTTCAAAGCAAATCCACGTTTTTTTATTTTTAGATTCTAATGGGAGATTCATTGGGAGATTCTGTGTCCCAACAACGGCACTATTCAAAGTCCCAACAACGGCACTATTCAAAGTCCCATTGATGGAATGATTCCGTTGTTGGAACTGTTCCGTTGTTGGCACTATTTTAGCTGGTTTTTCATCCTCTAATAGTTCCGTTGTTGGCATAGTTTCACGACCATTTACACCGATTAAACGGTAAACTTTCACCCGTTTCGTGTTGCCTTTTCGCTCTCCAGTATCCAAAATAAAGCCATCTTCAATTAATTCTGAGATGATTTTTAGTACAGTTTTACGCTCTAAACCAGTATCTCTTTCAAGTCTCTGCATACTTGGATAACAACAATGGTCTTCACCAGCACGATCAGCCAGTGATAGTAATACTAATTTTTTAAGCGGTTTCAAAGCACCACCTTTTTTGGTGGACATTTCAATTTTCCACGCCCATACACTTGCATCTAAGCTCATGGTTTTACCTCACTCGCTTTAGGTTTTATAAAGCTACCAAATGAATCTACAGCTGCCGATTTAATCAAACTGCTAATCACTTCCTGCGCCAACCATTGTGAAATTCGCATGCGATACACCAACAACTCCTTAAAGGCATTTTTAGAGATTGCGGCATTATTTTCGTCATAGCCTTTACTACGAAGATTTGCTTTATTTCGCTCGAGCATTTCATCTAACAATTTCAATGCAGGTTCATAAAATGACTGCACATTCTGCTGTTGCTTAAATTCAGGTTGTTGCTTAAATTGACTAATCATGAAACCTCCGCTATAGAAAGCTCTATTGCAGATAAACGACGTTTAGCTTTAAGTTCTGCAGGTGATGCCAGCTGAATATCAGTACGATGTGCAAGTTGGCCACACTCCAACCAGTAATATTCTGCAGGTTGAAATGCCTCAACCAATTTCAGGTCATCAATTTTGATGTGGTTCATGTACACCACGACGTCACCGGTCAGGAAATCTATGTCTGGATTGTTTTGAATTTTTTGTTGTGCTAAATTTAATTTCATATTCATGTGTCCTCAAGATTGTGAATTAATAAGCCTAATGTCACGTATCAGGCTTTTTTAATGTCTAAAGTTTGAGATGGTTTATTCGTATCCATCTGCCCAACCACTCCCAAGCTCTCCCGCTTCCTCCTGTTTTTATTCGCTCTTTCAAGCATTAAGCTAACTTCATGGTAATCACCCATGATTGCCTTCTCTAAAAGGATGACGGCTTGATGTGCATAATCTTTACCGCGAACATCTGCGATCAATCGCAGTCTCTCCATCATGTCTGGGAGCATCTTCAGGCGAAGATCTTCTTTTTCAAGGCTCATAAATTCACCTATGCAACATGCTGTGGTGGGAAATACTGTTTCCATAACTTTTCAAGATTCTTACCCTTGTCATATCCCAAGCGCTTTCCACACAATCCATTTTCAAGATTGCTTACATAATTCTGAGAACACTTCATCTCGTCAGCAATTTGGGTCTGCGTTAAGCCCTTTTGCTTTAAATCAGTGATCATTTTTTGCCACTGGTTCATAATAACCTCCATTAATTTTTATTAAATATATAGGTTTTCCGATATTTATACAATAGCCAAACCGATTGGATTCTGTATCAGAATTCCGATAGTGATAGTTGAGATAGATTTATGAGTACTTTAGGCGAAAATTTAAAAAAATTTAGAAAAGCTAAGAAGTTGACTCAAAAGGATTTAGCGCAAAAATCAGGTGTTAAGCAGTCTGTAATTTCAGATCTTGAAACTGGAAATGCAAAATCTACGGGCTCAATCTTAGAGCTAGCGAATGCACTAGGTATTACTGCTGAGGAATTTAAAAAAGGTGTTTTCGGTGAAATAGAAAAAGCAAACGTTATCCCTGTATCTCCACGAATGGCTCCTGTTCTTTCATGGGTACAAGCGGGAACAATGACGAATGTTCAATCAATAGATATGTCGCAAGTGGAGGAATGGCTACCACTTCCCGATGAGTGCACTAACTGTTTTTATTTAAAAGTTCAAGGTGTTAGCAATAGTCCTGATTTTATCGAAGGTGACTATATCCTTATTGATCCTGACGTTTATTACAGTGATGTTTTGTCTGGTGACATGATTGTTGTTAGAAAATTTGAGGATGCTACTTTTAAAAAATTGGTTATCGAAACAGATGGTTCAAAATACCTCCAGGCTCTTAATCCAGAATTCAAACCAAATATCATTCCGCTTGATGAGGATTGTCATTTTGTTGGTCAAGTGGTTGATTGTGTTCGCTATACCTATCGAGCAAAAAGAAGAACTAAAACGAGTTAAATTTGTTGACTCGTCAAAATTGACGAGCTAGTTAATTAAAATCCTAACAAGAAAAGAGAACTACAATGATCGCAACCCTCAATAAATCCAAAACGGCGCTAACGATTAATCGTCAAGAATTTAAATTGGCATTAGGTAAGATTGGTGCAGGAATTGATAAACAAATAACCTCTCTTAAGAAAGCCAAGCAAAGCTATGACGCTGCAGAAATAGCGCGTGAGGTCATTAGTGAAGCAAATATCTTTGAAGCAATTATTGAAGGCTTTAATGAAGCAGAAGGCACTAATCTAAAGCTGGCTGATATAACCAATATTGATGTAGCACAAGGATGGTTGGATGAGTTTGTAGAAAAGTATTCTGAGTTATGAATAAATTTGACTACTTAGGTCTGGGGCTGCTCTTGGTGGTGGTGGTCCTTTGTTGGGCTTCAGTGGGTTTTTAAACTGTGAGCCTAACGAGGTTTTATATGGAAAATTTAATTTTAAGGGGATGATAATGGCTAACACTCGACTTTTGATAGAGCAGATTTCTATTAAAATTAACGAGGCGGTTGAAAGTAGCTCAGAAGTTAATCTGTCTGCTGATGAGGTAAAGATTTTAGCCAAAGAGCTCAACGAAAAGTACTTCCTCCCTGTTTTTACCAATGAGCAAATTGTTCAGATGATTAAAAGCAGGAAAGTTAAATAGTTGATAGTAAAAATTTAAAACTTGACATAGCTCTTCTTCAAAACAGGACGCTGAGCACTAGATCTGTGAGTGCTGTATCTCTGCATTCAGGTATGCACGGTAGATTGATGTCCACTTTCCCATGTTGAGTATTAAGGCTTTGTA
>JAHLFF010000084.1 GCA_018883945.1 Candidatus Acinetobacter avistercoris | reverse complement strand
GTACTGGTCTTGCGATGATGGAATGCAAAAAAGCATTAACAGAATCAAATGGTGATGTTGAAGTTGCAATTGATAACCTTCGTAAATCTGGTCAAGCAAAAGCTGCTAAAAAAGCAGGTAATATTGCTGCTGACGGCGCGATCACAATTGCTCAAGAAGGCAACAAAGCACTTCTTTTAGAAGTAAACTGCCAAACTGACTTCGTTGCTAAAGACGAAAACTTTGCTGGTTTCTCTGCTAAAGTTGCTGCTGCTGCGCTTGCTGCTGGCGAGACTGATGCTGCTCAAATTGCTGAATTGAAACTTGAAGATGGCCAAACTGTTGAAGAAGCGCGTATTGCACTTGTTCAAAAAATCGGTGAAAACATTCAAGTTCGTCGTGCGACGATCGTTGAAGGTGAGAATCTTGCAGTTTACAAACACGGTTTAAAAATCGGTGTTGTTGTTGCTTTCAATGGTGATGCTGCAACTGGTAAAGGTATTGCAATGCACGTTGCTGCGTTCAATCCAGTTGCTGTTACAGCTGAAGGCGTATCTGCTGAGCTTATCGCTAAAGAGAAAGAAATTGCTGAAGCTAAAGCAATTGAATCTGGTAAGCCTGCAAACATCGTTGAAAAAATGGTGACAGGTTCTGTTGAAAAGTACTTGAATGAAGTTGTACTTGAGCGTCAAATGTACGTAATTGACAATGACAAGAAAGTTGCTGATATTCTTAAAGCGACAGCTACAACTGTGACTCAATTCGTTCGTTTCGAAGTAGGCGAAGGAATTGAGAAGAAAGCAGAAATGAGCTTCGCTGACGAAGTTGCTGCTGCTCAAGCTGCTGCTGCACAATAATTTTTGCCTGAATAGGTGAAGATTAAAAAAAGCCCCATTTGGGGCTTTTTTTATGTTTAGATTAGTTATGAATGAAATTATGTTGAAAGATATAACCGAGTAAACCGATGAATAAAAAAATAAGTATTGTGACTGTTGTTGTGCTTTTGATCGCTGCATATTTTGGTCTAGATTTAAATACTCAGGATCAGCAAAGCCAGCAAAATGCCTCGGTGGCACAAAGTGCTCAGGTTAAGCACAGCGATGGATCACCATCTTCTGGTCAAAACTTGCAAGACGGTTTGAAATCGATACGTCAAGCGTATGATCGACAGCAAAGTGATTTACAAGTTCAAGCTTTGGGGCAAGTGAAAGCGATACTTGCAGATGATAATCAAGGTTCAAGACATCAAAAATTCATTTTAAATTTAGACAATGGATTGACCGTGCTGGTTGCACATAATATTGATTTAGCGCCAAGAATTGAGAATTTAAGAAAAGGTGATACTGTTGAATTTTATGGTGAATATGAGTACAGCGAAAAAGGAGGTGTGATTCATTGGACGCATCATGATCCACAAAATCGGCATGTGGGTGGATGGTTGAAGCACAGTGGGAAGATTTATCAATAATTTTAGCTTGGCTATATATAAAAGCTCCTTATTTAGATAAAATTTATGAATCGATAGCACAGCAATTTTGTTCTATACGAATTTTTCAATCGTGGTATTTTGAAAAATGTTAAATCAATTTGAATAATAAAATGTTGGAGCAGGCTGACTTTTTACACGTAAGAGAATTGGGTGGTTTGGAGCTACTTAAAGCTCGTTATCACCAAAAGCAATTTTCTAAGCATGTGCATGAAGGCTATTGCATCGGTGTGATTGAGGAAGGTGCTCAAAGTTTTTTCCGCACTGGGCAGTTACATACTGCACCGAAGGGCGACATTATCTTGGTCAATGCTGATGAAATTCATACAGGCTCATCTGCAGTAGAGTCAGGCTGGGGCTACCGTGCTATTTATCCTACACCCGAGATGTTGCTAGATATTAGTCAGGATTTTTTTACGTTAAAAAATAGTGCGCCATGGTTTCCGTCTGCGGTTATCCATGATTTAGGTTTGGCGCAACAACTCAGTTTACTTTTTGATTTATTAGAACAAAAAGAAAATACATTACTTAAAGAAAGTATGTATTTATCGACTCTCGCGAGATTAATCAGTCGCTATGGAAAAGCTAAGTTAACAGATTTGGTGTTACCAGAAGCACAACAAAAAATTAAAGTAATTCAAGATTTACTAAGTGCAACGCCCGAGTATGACTACTCTTTGACAGAGTTGGCGAGTTATGCAGGGTTAAGCCCTTGGCACTTTTTGAGAGAATTTAAAAAATATACAGGTTTGCCACCGCATAGTTGGTTAGTGCAGCTGCGTTTGCAAAAAGCGAGACAGTTATTGAAGCAGGGTCATAATATAACAATGACTGCGCAAAGCTGTGGTTTTTTAGATCAGAGTCATTTTAATCGACACTTCAAAAAAGCCATGGGAGTGACTCCTTCGCAATATATGCTGAACTTTAAAATCATTACATAGCAATTTTATCCAAGCTTCTTTTTTGAAAGATCATGACACTCGTATTTATTCTTAAAACTATGTGTATGTCATGCAGCTAGAAATTAAAAAATTGGATGATGATCCTTCAACCCATAAATCATTTCATCAGAAAGCATTTTACCAAGGTGTTTTAGATATTTTACCGCTCTCGATTGCTGTTTTACCTTGGGCGATTTTAGCGGGTTCAATGGCGGTCAATGCTGGACTGAGTGTTGCACAAGCTTTCGCGATGTCCGCTGTTCTCTTTGCTGGTGCAGCGCAGTTGGTCAGTTTGGGTTTGGTGATGTCTGGCGCTTCATTTTATACAATCGTCATCACCGTGTTTTTCATCAGTGCTCAACATTTTATTTACGCTTTAAATTTTCGGCAAGATGTGATGAGTTTGCCTTTAAGGAAGCGTGTACTGCTTGGTTTCTTACTGACAGATGAATTATTTGCAGTGGGGATAACGCAGAAGGCACAGCGTTCTTTTGCCTATTTATTTGGAGCGGGATCATGCTTTTATCTCGCTTGGTGTTTATTTAGCTTAATTGGAATATTTCTTGCCAATGTGATTCCTAATTTGGATCAATTGCATTTGGACTTTTCAATTGTCGCTGTTTTTATTTGCATTATTGTACCCATGATTAAAAACGCAGCAACTTTGATTGGGGTGGTGACGACACTTTTATCAGCTCTGGTTTTTCATCATCTACGTATAGAGGCGGGCACTGTACTTGCTGGATTGTTAGGGATGTTTGCCGCAATGTCTACAGCAAGACTCTTGAAGCATAAATCATTGCAGCGTAAATCTTTAGGGCAAAAATCATGAATTGGATTCTATTGCTGACATTGGCTGTGGTTGTGTTTTTCAATCGCTATTTCTTTCTAGAACCAAACGTGTCCTTTGAATTGCCAAAATTTGTACAACAGATGTTGAGTTATTCAGCGCCTTGTTTGCTTACGGCAATTTGCACACCGATTATCTTTTTTAATGGCGATCAATTACGTTCACTGCCTTTAGATCCTTATTTAATAACAGCCATTTTATGCATTATTTTTGCGGTGTTATTTAAGAAAATACTTGTGAATCTTTTATTGAGTTTATGCGCTTTTTATCTCTTAAGTTGTTTCTTGCATTGATTAAATTTAGGCTAAATATTTAAAAAATACTTAGCCTATCTAAAATGGCCTTAAAGCGCTTCTGGTTGACGTCTTTTCCATTTAGGTATGATTTTAGCTAAATAGGCATCCATGCACCATACAGGACCAATGAGAAGGAATTGGAGGTCTTTAAAGAATGAAGGCTTTTTACCTTCCACTTTGTGGCCATAAAACTGGCCAATCCAAGCGATAATAAAAACACCAATGTAAAAGCCAATACCGACAGGTAGAATCCAGATCAGCCACGCCATAATGAGAATTAAAGCAGACATTGCAACAGCCAATACGAGGTCTAATCGTGCATAAAAAACCAAAGTCAGTACGACGACTAATGCAGTGAGGAGGGCACTGAAGTGGGCAAGAATGCCAATAAGTGCAAAAAGGATTGCAGGTACACATACCCAATGAATAGATTTGTTGGTTGCATTTTGATGACTTTCGCTATACTCATCTAACCACTCAGATATTGTTTTCATTCGAAATCCTTGTCTTTGTTTTTGGATCATTCAAGCTGAATATAGACCAGATTATAACTGAGGTCAAAACAATTGGATTGGCTGTAAAGCAAGTGCTTTTCATTGTGTTGATCAATAGCGCTTATAAAACTCACGCATTAAAAAAGCCACTTTTGAAGTGGCTTTAACGTCAAATGCATAAACACAATGATTAAGAGTTAGGTCCATCCACTCGTTCGATGCTTACACGAGCTGTGCCATCGCTGGTAATACCGAGGCTTTTAGCCGCGCCATAAGACAAGTCAACTACGCGGTTACCATGAAATGGTCCACGATCATTTACTTTAACAACAACACTCTTACCATTTGATTTATTTGTAACTCGGATATAACAATTCAACGGTAGGCTACGGTGCGCAGCTGTCATTGCATTCATGTCGAATGTTTCGCCGCTGGCTGTTTTACGACCATGAAACTGACGACCATACCAAGAAGCGACACCTGTCTGACTGAATCGACGAACAGTATTTGAAGCAACATCGTTTAATTTATCAATGACTGAAGGTTCTTCAACGGGTATTTGAATTTTTGCAGCAATCGTTTCACGGCGAATTTTATCACCTGAACGTTCAGTAATTGCTAAACTGTTTAAGTTTGAAAAATGTGAATTAAAACTGGTTGTATCTTTGCTGACAACTCTAGACGCTAAACTCGAATTTTCAGCATCATTGTTTAAATATGATGACTGAACAAGTTCAGCATGAGTTTGAGATAAACTCAAACCTATGGTTAAAAATGATAATAATTTAAGCGAAGCATGCATCGTTTAACTCCTGGGAACCCCAAATTCACTTTCTAAGTTGATGAAAGCTAAGCTTTAAGGTCTGTAAATTCACTAATGCAACTGCATTTAACGGTAGAGGATAATATTCATGCAGATACAAAAGTGTCTAGTACTATTTTATGTTTAGTTGCAAAAACCACAAATTACCACAATAACTGATCAAAATATAATCAATATTGTAACAATTAATTTAAAACGTGCGTTTTTCGCTCAATTGGCTATAAAAATATGTTGACATTTGTGAATGTATTTAAGATAGGTCTTTATCGACTCGCAATTTCTGTGCCTAAAAGCCATAAAGCAGTGGCATACATTCGACTTCTATTATAGGTCGTTATCACTTGAAAATTAGGGTAAGTAATATAGTAAATTGATCCATAATCTTCTTGAAGTTGAATGATATTTACCAGATCCAAGTCATCAATTTTCACAATGGGATTCATTGGAGAAATGCCTTGATTTTTGATGACTCCAAATGGTGTAGGTTGGGTTAAATCTTTAGCAATCACAGATTCTGGATTATTACCGCTATAGCGCGCTGGGAATGCAATCGGTTGATCTCTTTGCCAGCCATGTTGAGCTAAGTAATTTGCAATTGAACCAATCGCATCGACCGCAGAATTTCTTAAATCAATATGACCATTGCCATCATAATCCACGCCATATTTTGGAATATTACTCGGCATAAATTGAGGATAGCCGACAGCGCCTGCATATGATCCGACTACAGAATTGGCAGGAATTCCATCTTTATATGACCATGCAATTAATGCACTCAACTCATCTTGGAAATATTGAGCGCGGCGTTCATAGCCAAAGCCTAAAGTCGCCAATGCATCACGGGTGATAAAATTACCCTTATTGCTACCGAAACCAGTCTCTACACCCAAAATACCTAAGATGATAGCTTGGGGTACACCGAACTGTTGCTCTGCTTTATTGAGTGTGTCTGCATATTGGTTTTTAAAGCGCACACCTCTTTGAATGGTGCTTTCAGCCAAGAAGTTAGTTTTATATTCATACCAAGGCTTACTTTCCCCTGGACGATTCATAATATTAATAATATTAGGTAAGTTTTTTGAGCCATTCATTGCCCAATCAATTTGCTCACCACTTAGACCATAGGTCTGCATGGTCTTATTTTTAAAATTGTTATAGCTAGGATGATTAGAAAAATCATTGGCTTGACAAAAACTGGTCATTGTAAAAGTAGCTAAAGCTAAAGAGAGACGCTTAAATTTGCTAGATATAAGTGTTTTTAACATATTTAAAATGTTCCAAAATTATTATCGATGAGTGTGAATAGACATAACGATGCCAAAAGTTGCCATTAAAGTTATAATTGCAGTACCGCCATAACTCATAAAAGGTAAGGGAATACCTGTTACTGGTAAGATACCACTGACCATACCAGCGTTCACAAAAACATACACAAAAAATGCCATGCCAAAGCTGCCAGCGAGTAATCGTCCATAGTTGTGGAAGCAATTTAAACTGATGAATAAAATTCGAATAATGATGGCAAAGTAAATCAGGAGCAGTACAAATACCCCGAGTAGTCCAAATTCTTCAGAATAAGCTGCAATAATGAAGTCTGTATGACCTTCGGGTAAAAAATGTAAATGCGATTGTGTACCTTCTAAAAAACCTTTCCCCGTGAGTCCACCAGAGCCGATGGCTGTTTTAGATTGAATAATATTCCAGCCAGAACCAAGCGCATCTGCAGTTGGATCAAATAAAGTCATCACGCGTTGTTTTTGGTATTCATGCAATAAGAACTGCCATGCAATTGGAATACTGATTGCAATGAGTCCTAATGCGCCACCAATGAGCCACCAAGGCAAACCACTTAAAAATAGAACAAACATGCCACTTGCTAAAATAAGTGCGGATGTTCCTAAGTCAGGTTGTTCTGCAATCATGAGGAAGGGAATAGTGATCAGCACCAAACTAATGAAAATTCGAGGAAGTGTTGGAGGAAGAGAGTATTTCGATAAAAACCACGAGATCATCATCGGCATGCCAATTTTCATAAATTCACTGGGCTGTACACTCCCAACACCAGGAATATCAATCCAGCGTTGTGCACCCATCCTAACTTCACCAATAAAGATCACAGCAATCAATGAGACAACACCGATGATATAAACAATAGGGCTGAGTGATTGATACACTTTGGGTGATATTTGAGCAAAGCCGATCATGACGATAAAGCCAATGCCGAAGCTCATGGCTTGTTTAGACACCAAGAGCACATCTTGTGCGGAAGCGCTATAGAGTGCTGTTAGTCCAATAATGGCGTTAAACAGCAAAAATAAGCATAACCAAGGATCAATATGAAATTGATGCCATTTTGAAGGAATATGAGCAGTGCTTAAACCATCTCTTGGTGCGTGACGGAGAAATTTATATTGGGAGTTTGGAGGCATATGCGTGAAATATATATTTCTGGTTAATATAGTCTTATCGTGAAAGATGCTAACACCATCTCGACTTTAAGACTACGAATATTCAGATACTAAAATAGAAAAAGCCCAGTATTACTGGGCTTTTTCTAGGATCAAACAAAGATTATTCGATGAAAAGCGTATCGTGATATTCTGCTGCAGCCAGTAATTCCTCTTTGGTGAAATTTGGAATCAATTTATCTATCGCAATATGCACAGCTTTAATGACAGCAGCTGAACCTATATCAGACGCTTTACGCTTGATCATGCCAAGATCAAGCGTCTTATTAAAGTCATTCATAAAGTGTCGCACAGCAGCTTCACCAAATTGCTTGTACTGTTCAGAAAGTAAAGCACGATTTACATCGTTGCCTGAACGAATTTCAGCGAAGCTATTTTTGAGGTTAGCGACTAATTCAGGTTTTAAGGGTGCTCCCACACGGTATTGTCCTTGAGGATCCTTAAACAAGCTTTTTTCAGAAAACTCAATAGATTGTCTAACGACATCATTCGGTGCTTTGCTTAAGAGCTGTTTTAACAACATTGCAACAGTAGATTTAATATAACCCGCTAATTTTTCAGCTGTATCACGTTTATCACTCACTGGAAAGCGACGAACGAGTTCAACCAAAATCGCATCGATAATTTCATCATTTATTGCAAGCGCTGTTTGATCACGCAAAGGGTACAATGGTTCGTTAGAATTTTTTTTCTCAATTCCTGTCTGAATATTTTTTAAGAGAGACTCAGAAGGAACAAAACCAAAATAGGACATCTTAGAAAACCTCAATATTTATGCATTTTATTGTCGCGCCAATCGAATTGGGCTTGGCATCCATGCTAAGTCAGATACACGACAAGGATTAATGTCTAATCCGCCACGTCGTGTATAAGTCGCATATACCATCAGCTTTTCAGGTTTGAATGTTTCCCAAAGGTCTGCGTAAATTTGTTCTACGCATTGTTCGTGAAAGCCATTATGCTGACGATAGGAAATAATATAAGCTAAAATTGAACGAAAACAAGGATTTTTGCCCTTATATCGAATAAAAACTGTTCCCCAGTCGGGCTGACCTGTAACAGGACAATTACTGCGTAACAAATGAGAATAAAGCTGAACTTCAATTTCTTCAGGGTTTTGATCGAATTCAAGCAATGACTTGTCAGGATGTTCTTCAAGACGATCTAGTTCACGTTCATCAATACATACACCTTGAGGTATGCTAACCGCAAGATCATCTACAGGTAAAAGATAAAGTTTTACTTCCGCCTCAGCAGCGGCAGATAAATCTTTTTCCACAGTCTGAACAAAAGCTTCTTTAGAGTCGAACTGGGTGAAGTTCATGCTGTTAAAATAAAGCTTTAAAGATTTTGATTCAATTAAGTTAGGAGAAGTCGCTGGAAGTTCAATACGACCAATCGCAACTTGAGGAATTCCTTTATGATTGAGCCAAGAAATTTCAAAAACATGCCACCAATCCTTACCCTGACGAATGCCTTCAATATGTGCATAATTTTCACGTGCTTGCGCACGTGAAATTGGAAACAAAACATCCGGTTGATAATTTGTTGGATAGTTGGTGTCTTTACCTAATAAAGATTGTTCTACACTCATTACTCACGCATTCCTGAACCACGAGAAAGTAAAAAATATGCAATGGCATAAAGCACGCCACAACACGTCGTAATAAAAATTAAAGAAAGCGTCACATTAACATCGCTATGACCCAAAATACCGTATCTGAAAGCATTAACCATATATACGATCGGGTTGATCAGCGATAAATTTTGCCAAAATGGACTTAAAGCGCTAATCGCATAAAACACACCACCTAAGTAGGTGAGTGGCGTTAATATAAAGGTTGGAATGATTGAAATATCATCAAAAGATTTTGCATATACAGCATTAATCAAGCCGCCTAGCGAAAACAGAAGTGATGTAATGACAACAGTATAAATCGTAATAAAAATATTATGAATTGCTAAATCTGTGAAGAAGAGACTCATGATCGTGACAATTAGACCGACTAAAACACCACGACAGACACCACCGATCACATAACCCCATAGAATCAAGTGTAAAGGCACTGGACTCATAATAAGTTCTTCGATACTTTTTTGAAATTTCGCGCTAAAAAAACTTGAAGACACGTTTGCATAACTGTTGGTGATGATTGCCATCATGATTAAGCCAGGCACAATAAATTGCATATAGCTGAACCCGCCCATCTGACCAATACGTGAACCAACCAAATTACCGAAAATCACGAAATATAAACTCATGGTAATTGCAGGTGGTAGCAAGGTTTGTGGCCAAATACGCATAAAACGACGTATTTCTTTTCTGACCAAGGTAAACAGGGCAATTCTAAGTTGAGTAAAATTCATTACACTGTTTCCTCAAGGTTTTTCTCAACCATTTTCACAAAAAGCTCTTCTAAGCGATTTGATTTGTTGCGTAGACTTAAAACAGTTATACCGTGAGCTTCAAGTAGCTGAAATAAATCATTTAAACTTAGTGCTTTATCTAGAGTGATTTCTAAAGTTACTGGATCAATAAGATTAAACTTAACCCCAATAATATCCAGATGAATCGGTTCAATAGGGTGTGCTAAATCAAGAATAAAAGTCTCTTCATTTAATTGATTAAGAAAGTTTTTCATTGATGTGTCTTCTTTAATCACGCCTCGATCAATAATCGCAATTCGACGGCACAACATTTCTGCTTCTTCAAGATAATGCGTGGTGAGAATGATCGAAGTCCCGTTATTGTTCATTTCAGTCAAGAATTCCCACATCGAGCGACGTAACTCAATGTCTACACCTGCTGTAGGTTCATCTAAAATAAGTAATTTAGGTTGATGCATCATCGCTCTAGCGATCATGAGACGACGCTTCATACCACCGGAAAGCATACGAGCTTGTACACTACGCTTTTCCCATAGTCCCAGCTTTTCTAAATATTCTTCTGCGCGCGTTTCAGCAATTTTTTGAGGAATACCGTAATAACCAGCTTGTGTAACTAAAATATCAAAAGGTTTTTCAAATTGACCAAAATTGAACTCTTGCGGTACTACACCTAAGCATTGCTTTGCTGAAGATGGATTGGTGTCTAAGTCGTGACCGAAAATTTCAACTGAACCTGAAGATTTCTTTGTTAATGAGCTGATAATACTGATCGTCGTAGATTTACCTGCACCATTTGGACCTAATAATGCGTAAAACTCACCTTCAGGCACACTTAAGTCTATGCTTTTAAGTGCTTGAAAACCATTTCGGTATGTTTTGGATAATTCCCTTAACGTCAATGCTTCAGTCATAGAGTTCTCAATTCATAAATAATTGTTCTATTGTGAGCGATAACGCCTAATAAACCAAGTTTAGCTCAGTAATTATGTCGTTCATTTTTAAGCCGCTGTACAAAGCATAGTCATAAAGTGGGAGAGTTATAGATTGTTGCTTTACCTTATTGTTTTTTTTGTTATGATGTCGACGCGCGCTCATAGCTCAACTGGATAGAGTACAGGTCTCCGAAGCCTGTGGCGTGGGTTCGAGTCCCGCTGAGCGCACCAAATTCAATTATCATAACTTCTCATAAACATTGATATATAATATTTCTAAGAAAAATAGATTCTCATCGTATCTCACCTTTTCTCATGTTTTACCGCAAAGATAACGGTATTTTATGCGGTATATGCCCAAAACCTAATTTGAATGTACCGTAAAAATGCCAAAATTCGTCGTAAGCCTTACAGACTCAAAGATTAGATCAGCTATTTCACAGCATAAAAAATCACCAGATAAGGCAGCAAAGTTGTCGGATGGTGTTGGTTTATACTTATTAATAGATAGAAAAGGCGGCACTTACTGGCGTTATGATTATGTGCGTCCAATGGCTTTGTTGCATAAACATTCAAAAGCTGAATTTTCCTCAAGCCATTCAAATTTAAGTGGCAACTTGGGTATGAGGGCGACCTAATTCTGTGAATTTATTCAAGACTGCTATGCGTGCATGGGTCTCATTCACCTGACTAGAAAAACTCCTTGCTGTTAATTTATCGCCTAATAATTTGATGCAATGCATCTTGGTTTCCACCAAACTTCGACGATGATAACCAGACCACTTTTTCCAAAGCGATCTTCCTAGCCGTTTGATCGTTTACAATAACTTGTTCCGCTCTATAGACCTCGTTTGCTGATCTTTCCAAGGCTTTGCATTTTTCCTGGGTGGAATGATCGGATGCGCATCTCGATCTAAAATGACTTGTCGGCAGTGCTTTGTATCATAAGCACCATCTGTATAAACAGAATCAATTTGCTCATCTAAGGGAATTTGAGTAAGTAAATCTTCGAGTACTTGTGAGTCGCTGACATTATTTTTGGTGATCTGTACAGCACGTATTTGAAGGGTTTTAGCATCTATAGCAATATGGAGCTACCGCCATTGGCGACGATATTCAGCCCCATGTTTCTTGCATTTCCATTCACCTTCACCTAGAACCTTCAAGCCAGTAGAATCTATGAGTAGATGAAGACCATCACTACTTTTTTGATAGCTAATCGCAATTTCAATATGTTTTTGTCTACGACAAAGCGTAGTGTAATCTGGAGCTATCCAATCTAATCCATAAAGTTTAATCAAGCTTAGAACAAAGCCTGTGACCATGCGTAAAGAGAGTCGGAATAGAGATTTGATCATTAAGCAGCATTAAATAGCTGTATCGGAGTAGGTTTGATTTCGACCTTGCTTGCCTTGTGATTGTGCATACCACTGGGTCTTTGGATCAAACCAAATGGAAATATTGCCTCGGTTGATTAAGGCTCGATTATAATATGACCAATTGGTTGTGCGGTAAATTTTAGGGGTAGGCTTATTCATTTTGAAATTATATTGCTGAATAAGCCTTCTATGCTAGGTTTGTGCAACAAAGCCGTTGCGAACTATTTTACCATTGAAGATAAACCTAAAACCAATCGATCAAATAACGCTTGTAAGATCAATGATAATGAAGCACGAGCAGTACAACGACTAATTTTGGATATGCATGGGCATTCTGAAATATTAGATGATTGGATGAGTGCGCTTGTGGATCGTTATTTTTATGGTCGGTCTTGGTCTCAAATGGTAAGGACTGATCGTATTCAAAATGAAGCACGCTCCGATGTTAGGTGTGGACTGGCTGCTTTGCATAGTCGATATGGTTTTATATGTTATAGATAATTCGTAATTCTTGATTATTTTGTTATATTAATATTATTAAATATTAATAAACTTATTAGAAGAATGAAATTATGGCTACTCCATACATAACTATAGGATGTCCAACGACAGGTGGCGGAAAAGTATTATCTGGAGATAGTAGCTTTCTAGTTCAAGGTATACCTGCAGCTTGTGTAGGTGATAAGGCAAGCTGTCCAAAACACAACACCGTTGCAACTATTGTAACTGGTGATCCTTATATGCAGATCAATGGAAAAGCAGTAGCAAGGGTGAACGATATGCTGTCCTGTGGGTGTAAGTTACTACCACAGCAAAATCTAGTGGTGGGTGCCACTGGACTTAGTTCAGGTTCGTCAGCACCAGTCAGCACATTGTCTTCTAATCTTAATTCAAATTTTGTGGATAGTAATAAACAATATGATTTAGCGCTTGATAAAATAACAATCGAAAATAATCATTTTTCACCTTTCGGATTGCCAAATGTGTCAGGAGAATTATCTGCTGAAAAAATAAAAATTATTTTAAAGGTAAAAAAAGGTAACTTTGATAGAGTATCAGTAGAGGTCGCAAGTAATATTGGATCTCAAATGATTTCAGACCAAAATGGGTCTTTTGCTGCAGGCTCAAAAATTGAATTGGAATGGGATGGTTTTATCAATGATATATATGATTCATCACAGTTTATAACTAAAGGTGCGATTAAACTAAATATTAAGGGTTACGCATCAGGTCAGGAAGAGTCTAGTCTATCTGAAGACATCGATCTTAAGTATTCGAAAGTTAAATGGATTGATACTAAAATTAATAAAAAGAATAAAGAAGTAGATTATACGATAAGAATTTCTTTGTCAGATGGCGGTGAAGAGGGTTTACAAAATAGCCCTCAAGTTCCTGCTTACATAGTTTCTAATTATGGACATTCACCTATAGCTACAAGGACTGTCAGCTTTGCAGATCTAAAAAAATTTGCTGAATCCGGTATGAAAAAATACTGGGGTAGGAACAATTCTAGATTAGTTGGTACTGATATAGATTTAAACGGAGATAAATATCAAGTCAATGTTCAAGTTTTAGATACCCAATCTGATACCTTACCAGACATGAAATTGATATATGTAACCAATAAATCGCCTGGACGTTCTAGAAATTGGGAGCTCTCAAGAATTACTTATTACAATATTGGGTACTTAAAATATTCAACTCAATGGGCTTATCTAGACCAAATCAATGCTGATGCCTCTTTTGAAGAAACAATTTCTCATGAAATAGGTCATGAAATACTGAAATATGGCGGGGGGTCTGGATATTCTAAAACACACAAAGGATCTTCAACAATTTTACAAAATGTTAAAAAAGGTACTTCTTATCCTATGGTTGGTGAAATTGACATTATGAAGTATGTAGAAAATAATCAAACAACTAATTTCTACGATAGAGTAGTTGCTAGTGAAGAAGATGTGAAGAGTTTAATCTGGATAGGAGGTCTTAAATGACGAAGTTTGTTGTAATTGCATCATTGGCTTTTTTAGCTGTAGGTTGTTCAGCAAAAACCATTTATTTAGCTCCAGCGATTAGCGGTCAGTTATTGGATGAAAAAACTAATCAACCCATAGTGAATAAAGGAAATATATTTACTATGATAAAAGAAGATGGATCAAATGTAGCTAAGACAGATAATAATGGACGCTTTTACGTTGAGGCGATTGAATCAAAACCTTTAGCTGAATCGATTTATAAATCTAGACCAACTTTAGTAACGTTTAATGTTGAAGGTTATAAAATGAAAAGAATAAATTATAATGGTTATGAGTTAACACCTAAGACTAATTCCCGAGAAGTAAAAACTACAGTAGATCTAGATAAGGTTTACTTAGAGAAAAAGTAAGAATTATTTACGCTATTCGTCAATATATTGGTGAGTTGGCGGTAAGTAGATGTTTTAAGATTATGCATAGATCTCTTTCATAAGTCACTTTTTACTCAATTCCATGTTGTAAAATCCAGCAATTAAATTGAATCGTAAACCGAGTCTTTTTCCTCTATTTCGGTAACGTTCAGCAAGTATTTTAAAATACTTCAGCGCACCAAAAACATGTTCAACAACGATTCTTATTTTATTGACTTCTCGATTGTATTTTTTAAGCTCAGGATCTAATGTACAACCTTTTTTTGCTTTCAACGGAAGTAGACTGTTTGCATAAATATTATAAATGCCCTGATAGCCTTTATCCGCTAATACAAATGAATGCTTAGGAATTAAATTTAAGTTTCTTTTGAATAACTCAAAATCATGTACTGCACCTTTACACATACATACACTGAGTATTTCTCGTGTTTTAGCATGAATAATCGCTTGTACTTTAAACGTATGCGTCTTTTTCTTGCCGCTATAGCTTTTCTTCTGTTTTTTTAGGCCTTTGAATGGGTATTTCTGTTGCATCGATGATGAAAACATTCCAATCACTGCCTTCACCTTCAGGCAAATTTTTCGGTATATTAAAAAGATTAGACTGGATTAAGCAGCCTTCAACATGCCGAACAATTCTTGAAGCTGTCGGCTCTGAAACACCATAACTGTTCGCAACATGAAATAAGGTTCGATATTCACGCCAATAGCTCAGACTCAAAAGGACTTGATCTTCTAAGCTTAATTTAGCGGGGCTACCCGTAGTCGGTAAATGCTTTTTCAATTGCTCAACCATTAAATAAAAAGTTGAGTATGAGATGCCTGTATAACGCTTAAACTGCGGGTCAGAAAGCTTTTTGAGTCGATATATTTCATACTGAAATTATGCATCAATTTCAAAAAGTTAAGAGTACATATAATCACCAAAAAGTTGACTGTTTTTTGAGTTATGAAAGTGGTCTATTGCCTTAAAAATATATAGTTTTTGCCAAGTTCTAAATATTAAAATTAAATTAGCTAGTCCAGCCTATAAAAATATAGTGAAAAACTCATATAGAACCTTTATGTATTTTATTTCTAAGCTTTTATGGTTCTTACATTTTGTAAAATAAATAGAATTAAGAAACTTACAGAGTTGCAACGATATAACTGAACCGTACCGGGTTTGTCGGAGAGTCAATATTCTGAGAGACTATCCCGATGACAAAATTAAAATATACCCCTGAAATCAGAGAAAGAGCGGTTCAATTATTGATTGAATCTGAAAAAGATTATCCTTC
>JAHLFF010000012.1 GCA_018883945.1 Candidatus Acinetobacter avistercoris | reverse complement strand
TAACATAATACACGTTATGCGAAATTAGAAAAATGAGTTTATTGCACTGATATTTATCTGTTTTTTAAATTTTAGACCTGGGTTGGTGCCCAGGTTTTTTTATTGCGTATAACAGCCATTATGTTAAATGGGAATTACCCTTAATGATTTATTCTTTATCAATCATATAAAATACTTCCTCAAGCTTAAGAGATATTTATAGTGCATTATTCTCATGGTCAGCTCAATTATCCAGTTTATGCTTATGCACAATCGTATGCTGATGGATATGTAGAGGGGACCCATCAACATGACAGAATCCAGTTACTACATACTCTCTCTGGAGTCATTCATGTTCGAACATCAGAAGGAATATGGGTCATCCCTCCATCTAAAGGTATTTGGATACCTCAAAACAAAAAACATTCAATCAAGATATTTGGTAATGTGGAGGCTCGAGGAATATTTGTTGATCCCTTTGCCCGTGCTGATTTCAATACGCAATGTAGTGTTATTGCTATTCCAAAACTTCTGTCAGAACTTATTAATCAGGCTGTACAGATAAAAGAAGAAGTCTTACCTCACACTAGAAACGAACGGCTTTTGGAACTCATATTAGATGAATTACGCTTTTTAGAAGAAATTCCATTCCGTTTGCCGGAACCAAAGTCAGAGATACTCAAAGAAATTTGTGAAAATATCAAAGTTGATCTCTCCAAAACCAACCATTTAGAGATAGTTGCCGGACAGCATGCCTTAAGCTCTAAAACACTTTCAAGGCTTTTCCAAAAAGAACTCAATATGAATTTTAGTGTATGGCTGAAGCAAGCAAAATTGCTACAAGCCTTAACTGATTTGGAAATGAGAAAGCCGATACTCAATATTGCTTTAGATTTAGGCTATGAGAGCCCCAGTGCTTTTTCCTATATGTTTAAAAGACAAATGGGCATGACACCTACAGAATATATGAAGAAAAAATCAGATTAGATAATGTCTTTTTATCGATAGTATTTGTCTTTAAGTCGAAAGAAAGACAAAAAGTGATGCTTCATGATGATGTGATTCAAACAATAGGAGCACATCATGTTAAGCCACCCTCAAAACAAATATCGCCCATTTGAATTTTTAGATTTTTCAGAGAGAACTTGGCCAAGTCAAAAAATTACGACTGCTCCTGTTTGGTGTTCTACTGATTTAAGAGATGGAAATCAGGCATTGGCGAATCCTATGGATCATCATAGAAAGCTAAAATTTTTCCAGTTACTGGTGGAATGTGGGTTAAAACAGATTGAAGTTGCATTTCCAGCTGCATCAGAAACGGATTTTAATTTTGTACGATACCTTATTGAAAATAACCAAATACCAAATGATGTTTGTATTCAAGTCATGACCCAAGCCAGATCCGACTTAATTGAAAGAACCTTTGAGTCTTTAACTGGAGTAAAGCAAGCGATTGTTCATGTTTACAATGCCACGGCAGAAGTCTTCCGTAGAATCGTATTTCAAAAGACTAAACAGGAAGTGATCGAGTTAGCCCTTGCATCAACCAAGCAGGTTAAATCCTTATGTGAACAGTATCCAGAAACAAAATGGACGTATGAATATTCTCCAGAGACTTTTTGCTTTACCGAGATTGAATTCGCTCTAGAAATTTGTGAAGCAGTCGCTCAAGTATGGGATCCGAGTCCCGAGAATCCAATGATTATTAACTTGCCCACGACTGTCGAGGTGAGCACTCCTAATATTTTTGCTGATCAAATTGAATACTTCTGTAAACATTTCTCTAGAAGAAATCAGGTCTGTATTAGTGTGCATCCACATAATGATAGAGGGACAGGCGTTGCTACAGCTGAACTTGCATTACTCGCAGGTGCAGACCGTGTTGAGGGTTGTCTATTTGGTAATGGTGAACGTACAGGAAATGTAGATCTTGTGAACATTGCTTTGAATATGTACACACAAGGTGTTTCACCCGAACTTGATTTTTCCGATATTAAAAAAGTGGCTGAAATCGTGAAAGAATGTAATGAACTTCCTATTCATCCACGGCATCCTTATGTCGGTGAGTTGGTTTTTACTGCTTTTTCAGGTAGCCATCAGGATGCGATTAAAAAAGGTTTTCAAGCCAGAAGTACCCAAGATCATTCATTTTGGGAAGTTCCTTATTTGCCTATAGATCCAGTTGATTTAGGATGCAGTTATGAGGCAGTCATTCGTGTCAATAGTCAGTCGGGTAAAAGCGGTGCTGCATGGATATTACAGCAGAATCATGGCATAGATTTACCACCAAATTTACAAAAAGATTTTAGCCAAATCGTGCAAAAGCTGACAGATAATAATCAGAAAGAATTATCCCATGCTGAAATTTGGACAGTATTTAGAGAAGAATATGGAATCAGCGTGGAGGGCTGTGATTTTAAACTTGTAAATTATCAATCAAGTAAAAAAGATGATATTTATGAAGTTAAAATATCTATTGAGTTAAAAGATGAGATTATCAATCTTGTAGGTTGTGGAAATGGGTTGTTATCTGCATCAGTCAATGCTTTAAATATGAAATGGCCTTGTAAAATAACGATTGCTGAGTATTCAGAACATACTTTAGGAAAGCAGAGTAGTAGTCGGTCTATTAGTTATATTCGTTGTATAGACTCTAGAGGGCATGCGTATTGGGGAATAGCAATTGATACCGATATTGCTACAGCATCTATTCAAGCACTATTGAATGCGTTTTCTAAGTCGTACAAATTTAATTATTTAGAAAGTCTACAATTAACATAATAC
>JAHLFF010000083.1 GCA_018883945.1 Candidatus Acinetobacter avistercoris | reverse complement strand
AGCCTCACTAAAAAGCGAGGCTAAGATATGGTGCCGGCACACGGATTCGAACTGTGGACCTACTGATTACAAGTCAGTTGCTCTACCAACTGAGCTATGCCGGCATGGTGGAGTGCATTTTACAGATTTTTTTTGGTCACGCAAGCCAAAAAATAACCGTTTAAACTGTTTCGGCAGGATTTGTTTATTTTGACCCGATGGATGAAAAGTTCTGTTTTGGGCTATGCGCAAAGAAATCGCCCATATGTGAAGATATGGGCGAGGGTGAAAGCACAGGATTGGTTCTGGATATGAGTCGGTTATAAGGTTTATCTGTTTTTCAGGATGCGATCTAATTCTTGTGCACATTCCTCTAAAGTAAAGGCCATATCAAACTGCATTTGAGGTTTGAGTTCTTGAGCGAGGCTTCTCCACTGTTCGATGAGTCTCAAGGCTTTTTGAATTTTATGTTTATTGATGTCCTTGGCAATAGTTGGGGTATAACCGCCACGTTTTGCATTTTTAATCTGTTTTGCATAGTTTGCGCTGTTATTCATGTTCACTCTCCGAATAGCAGTGTATCTATTTTTAACTTTAACTTTGAATGGCTCGGTTCACTTATTGATTTCTTTCTATCCTGTGGTTTTTATTCTCCTTTTAGATGATTTACCAGCAACATAACATAGCTTTGATGACAATGAAATTAAGCTATTTCTGTGCCAGTTATTTGCCTGAATACATAAATAACAGGCTGAAATGGATAAGGTATAGAAACTGTACGGTTCATTATATTTTGTAGCGGAGGGGGATGAAGATTCCAAGACCATCATTTCATTTTAAATGCTGATTCACTATAGGCTTTTAGGAGGGAAAATATTTGTTATTTCAATAAGCTGGCTAAGATAAGCTATAGCTATATGTGATGCAAGAAAAGATAAATTTTTGATTAATATAAGGATAATATAAAAATTGAATATAAAAAAACCGAATCATGGGATTCGGTTTTTTAAAATTTTGGCGGTGAGAGAGTCCGTCAGGTTTAATATCTAAATATATGAATTAGTTAAACATAAAAAAACAGAACTGTAAATATACCGACACTTATACCGTCAAAAGTTAACTTCATATTGTAGATTAGAAAAATATTCGTATATCATTTGGAAAGCTAATTCTAGAACAATGAATGATATGAATGAAGAAGATATAGGGATCGTGCCTCATCACATCTTTTTAGGCTTGATTCAATTAAATGGCATAGGATTTCAAACCTTATATAATTTTTGTCATGAGGGGAAGCATCTATCTGATTTGATGATGACTGAAACTTTAGATGAATTTACTAAACTATTGGGACGATCATTTGATACCTACGCTTATGATGTAAATGATTGGAAATTTTTTCTAAACTATATCATTGATTTAGGGGTTAATTTATCGTCTCAATTTGCTAAAAAAGGGATAACTTTTTTATTAGCTAGCGATTATCAATTTCCTAAATTTCCAGAGAATATGAAAAAGCCAATTTATTGGCTTTTTATCGAGGGAAAAGTTGAAAATCTTTACATATATAATTCACTTGCACTTATCGGCTCTAGAGAGTCATCGTCAATAGGCTCTTTTCTAGCACATACATTATTGTTCGGAACTAGTTGTGTAAAAGAGAAATTAGTTACTATCAGTGGATTAGCCGCTGGTATAGATCAAATCGTTCATGAAATTTCATTATTCTTAGACATACCTACAATCGCAGTTCTAGGGAATGGTCTTAATGAAAATTATCCTATTAATTCAAGGGAGTTAAGACAGAAAATAATAAATTCAGGTGGAACTATTATCACTGAATATTTCCCTTACATGAAACCATCTAAAGAATCATTCGTAAATAGAAATAGAATACAAGCAGCTCTAGCACGAACTGTCATTCCTTTAGAATGGAAAGAAAAAAGTGGGACAGCGCACACAATTAGATATGCTAACGAAATGGATAAACAAGTTCTATATGTGGAAACTAATCAATGCCGTAAAAATAAGACGGATCATTCAATAGCAAATCACAAAGCTCAGATTAAATATGGCGGAGAGATATTTTTACTCCCTAATGCTATTAATGACCTCATAAACAAACTTGATTTACAAGTTGACCAACCAACCATTATTACTTCGGAAAATAATGGAAATAGTCAAAATAAAGATTTCAAGCAACCGCAGCAAATTGGATTAGCTTTTTAAAGCTAGAGGGTATTTAAAGTGGCAGAATTGAAAGCGGTTGTTTTTTCCGTACGTAATGTTTTTTTTAATGATTCAACTAGACAATTTGATGATTATCAGGTTTCTAGATTGATTAAATTAATTCAGTATTTAGCTACAAAGAATATAAAAGTAATTTTCCATAGTAACGATCGCTGGAATATTACTAGAGATAAATCTATTAGTATTGCTCAACATCTAGCACAGCTTAGTGGAGAGGAAATTTCCTACTACAATCTAATCGATCATGTTGGAATGCCGAGAAAACCTTTTAGAGCATCTTTAGAGTATTTGCTGAGGAATGAAGGGCTATCAACCAATGAAGTTATATATGTTGGTTGTAATGAAAATGATTGGCGATCTAGTATCAATGCGAATGTTTTATTTATTAAAGCGAATTGGATTAAAAGTACTGAAGAAATTCCCTACGGATTTAGTTTTGATGATTTAGCAGCATTAGCTCGATTTATTGATATTTGTTGTATCCAAGCTAATCAGACTGAATTAATTAGTTATAGAGATGAAAATATTGAATATTATACATTATCTCCTTTTTCTACTATGAAGCCGCAATTTGAGGCATATTCTGCATCCGCTAGAAGCACTGCAAAAAAATTAACTTATTCATCTATGCCAGATTTTTGGTTAATGCTACTAATTGCTAAGATCTATTTTTCTGGGTTATATCTGGACATTAACGCCATTATAGCTTTCCCGGGGCATAAAGTTGGCTTTGGAAACTCAGTAATGGATGAGGCTCTTGATGTATTTGTAAAATGTTTTAGAAAGGCTTACCTACATGATGCGCTGATAAGACATACGCAATCGATTAAATCTCAAAATGCACGTAATTCTGGGCAAGCAAGCTCTCTAGGTATATATAATCATTTAAATACCTTGAAATTGAATAGAAATCCAATGAAATTTGGGACTGATAAAGCAATTCGAGCCAATCAATATAAAAATAAAGTAATTCTTCTTATAGATGATATAGCTACAGCTGGATATTCTCTGGATGCATCTTCCTTGATGTTGAAAAATGCTGGAGCTAAAAGAATAATTTGTTTTTCTTGGCTTAAAACTATTAATACTGCCTTCCATATATCAACAGAACCTCTACCGAAGAGCTATCCGATATATGATGCAATTAATAATGCTGAAGATTTGTATCCAGCATCTAATCCAGTACAAATTCCATATCATTCAATTATGTCATCTTCAAGCGGCTATGAGATGTCTAGACTTTTCGAAGATTTTATAAATTGGGATGTAGATATCTAAAATAGAAACATGATTTGTATATTGTACAAATCATGTTTACTATCAGTTTTATAATCATAGTTCAATTTTTTAAATAGATTACTATGTGGAATTAACTAATATATAAAAAATTAAAAATTATCCTAATATTAAAAGTAATTTTTTAAATTCATGCTATTAATAATAGTTGATAACTAGCCATCACACTAATTCACCTTACTATTTTACATTAAGTTATGGTTAAATATTTGTTAACCGCTGAAGTATAAGAAATTTCTATGTAAGCTAATTTTTATGAATGGTCTACATAGAGTGAACTAAGTTTTTTCTAGGACTTCGCTCATTTGAAAATGTCTAGTGAGTATATATCCCACTAGACATATTTTGAAATTAAGAACAACGGCGTTCATGCTAGTAGTCAATTTTATTTAAATCCGCATTAGAGCCGCTAATATCTAACATCTGGACAAGAGGGCTATTGCCATCGGAAATCCATCGCTTGAGATCTATATAAGGTGCTGTCCAACGAGTCATTAGACCACAGTAGTCTCCATTTGCTTTAGATAGGCATTTAGAGCGTGTAATAGCTACTGTTAGGCTGCAATGTAAGTAACTTGAGAAGTAGTCAAAAGAAGCTATAGTGAACTTAGGATTATTTTCTTTCATTCATTGTAATTTAATTTATACATTATCTTAATCAATACCTATATGTTATTAGGCACAGCTAAATATAAAAAACCGCCGTAGCTACGGCGGTTACTAGCATTAAGCACGGCGGTTGTCATTCAAAACCCATCCGAAATTTGCGACTCTAGAACTTATTTGACAAGTTCTTTACCGACTCTCGTAACCGCTCATTCAGATTTTGATTTGTACAAATAAAGTTTTTGAAATCTCGATAATGACCGTTTTTGAGAATCGGTGAAGAGAGCTTTTGTCCGTATGGGCGGATATAAAGCGAGTAAAGCTTTCTTTGCTCAGGTGTCGCTGTGTCGAATAATTGAGTAAAAGTAAGCTTCTTAAAGCCACGTTTAACGATATTGCTTAAATCCTCTAGAGCATGATCAAGGTTGCTTAATCTTACCTCCGCTCTCAAACGCCATTCTTGATGGGGAAGGGGGCGTTTATTATGATCCGTTTTCTTAAAGTAAAAATGATAGTAAACATCATCCTTACGATAGTCATTGGCTCCAATATTAAAGCCTTGGAGTAGTAGATTCTTAAGCCTAGTCGGCTCATAAGGAATACTCTGATTTTCACCCTTTAATCTAAAAACTCGGATGCTATGTACATCTGCATCAAACTGAATTGATTTGAATAGAGCGGTTAAGAATTCAGGTGGTGCATTGTAAAAGTCATGTGCAAGCTCAATGCACGTAATTCTAAAATTATATGCACCGTAATTCTTCTTAAGAGCATGAACGATTTTATGAATGCACTTTTTATTGTTCACATCATGAATGCGGATGTTAAACGTGCATGAAGCTAAGCTATCGGTATTGACCGTAGCATTATGGCTATGTTCTTCAGTAATAAAATGCTTCTTACCCATTTTTTCCGTAAGAAACTTTTTGATATAGCTTCTTTGAGTTGCTTTAGTGGTATTGAAACTCATATTAATAAAGTCAATTTGGGATGTGATTTTGATTAGGCTTTGTTTAACTTGAATGGATGCACCATTTGTGAAGCTAAGCGTTCTTGGCTTCAATTTCTTGCGATCAAATTCATAGTTATGAATATTACTCTTTTCGATAGTATCCTGATATTGTGCTTCTTCTACGGCGACATTCAGCCTAGATTGATAATGGTCTAGAAGGTTACGTAGATGATTGATACTTGATGTCGTGGTGACATAGTTTGGACGATTGTCTTGTACAGATTCTAAGTGCATACCAGTATTTCAAATTCGTTCAAGGAAAGCATGTGCATCGTTACAATGCACATGCTGAGTTGATTACTCGACTAGATATTTTTCGACAGCAGTATCAATTAATAAGGTCTTCAAGCCCTTATAAATGATCGTGTATTCAGTTGTAGAGGGACTTTTTTCCTCTACCTCTAGAATTTCACTGTGTCGTAAAATATCTGCAAAAAGTTCAGTGCTGATAATTGTTAAATTCATCAGACTTTACTCTGCGGTAAGCGACGGATTAAGTTTTCTTTTAAGTCGAGTGCATCGGTATCGACTTTATTGAGAATGAGGTAATCAACCATATAGTTGACAGCCACATTGATCCCTTGTTCTGTACTAAGATCAAATGTCCCATCATTCTCTTCTAATAGATTATGAATCGTATCATCGATGATCTCTTGTTTTAGCTTAGCTAGCTCTTCAGAGCATTTGCGGTTCATTACTTCAGTCATGTTGTTTCCTTTGTTTTGGTTCACCTGAGCTTAGGTGAGAGGTTATAAATGCCACTAATGTGGTTTTGGTGTATCGTCTTTCGCCGTTGATGACTTGGACATTCAGTTTGTATCCATCTTGATGAAGGTATTGAGAGGGATTAATCATCAGATACCGATACCAAGCCTTTTGAGAGCGTAAAGGTAGCCATTGGGCTAGAAACCTTGCGGCTTCCCAAGTTGTAAATAATTCGTTTTGCATTACTGTTTTGACTCAAGCCATTCGATTAGGTCAGTGGTACGCCACGCGCTCACACGTTCGCTCAAGCGTACAGGCGCAGGCATATCTCCTTTACGTACTAAGTCATAGATAGTCGACCGACCTAATGGCAAGATGCCTGAAGATGGAGGGCGAGCTTTGATTCTTCACTCTAAACCTTCTTTGGTTTTGTAAATACGCTCTTTATGTTCCGCAGTTGTGGCGAGTTGATACATTCGCCAATAATCACGTGCTAGTAAGCGTTTGTAGATGTTAGGATCTTGGGGGGACATGGATAATTCCTCATCATTACGGTAGTGTTTCGTAGTGATGAGGAGTGTAGAAGTTTTTTTCTTATCCTGTGTTTTTACAATTATTTTTGAAAAAAATGCATAATTTTATGCTTCTAAGTATTTGTTTTATTTTTAAAAAGAGTAATAATATTTTTTCTTAGAATCTCAATTTCGTGTGAATTAGCTTCAATAAAAAATTTATTGATCTTATCAGGGTTTAGTTTTGTGCCTTTAGGCTTAAGCAAATTCATAATTTGATCATTTAGTTCTTTTTGGCTAGTTTTAGACGTTACTAAAATAATATGTTTGAGTATGAAAATAAGTTGATGAAGATCTTGGGTTAAATTTTCTTGAGATCTATCAAAAGCGTCTTTTGTTTTTGGTTTACGTGAAAATTTATTCCAACTATTTGTAGTGATGAATAGCTCTTCTCTCGAAAAATTTCGTTTGCCCCATGTGTAATCTAAATTTTTTTGAGCTTCCTCTATATCTGAATAATTTGTATAGAATTCAGGAAATAGTTCAGGTTCAGAAACCTTAACTCCAGATTCTATTTGCCCTTTTAAAAATTCAATATGTGGAGAGTTTTCTAAAAATATCCATTTGAAAATTGGTGTATGAATCAGCCCATCAGGGTGCAGAAAATTTCTATATTTCTCTTTATCATTAGCAATTTTATTTTCTATATGCTTTAACTTTAATGCATGTCGTGTTTGTGAAACTGTAAGAGTCTTTTTAGGATTTAAGATAACTTTTTTTAATTCTTCTGTATTTTCAGCGATAAACAATTGATTACCGTATTCAATTGAATGAACAAGTCCTGAAATATCATCAACTGACGCAAAATAATTATTTACACGGTAGCAAATTTCCAATTCACCTGAAGAGACTAAATTGGAAATTTTACTATAGCTACCAAGTTTATTTTTTACTTCATCAATTGATATGTATTGCATTAACCGCTACGACGCTTTTGTTCCTAAATTAAATGCAATGATATTGTTTTCATCTTCTGGTTTAAATACCGATACATCTCCACCTTGACGTAAAGTGTCCAGATAGTCTGCCCATAACTGCATCAGCTCACGTCTACGGCGTAAAAACTTAGTCCGGTTGTAAGCTGTGCCATTCGGATCACGTACCGTATGCGCTAATTGGTGTTCAATGATGTCTACCCGATATTCAAGTTCTTCACCTAAGATTGTACGTGCTGTTGCTCGGAAGCCATGAGCCGTATGTTTGCCTTTATATCCAAGTCTATTGAGTGCCTGACGAATAGTGTCCTCACTCATACTTTCATACGGTGATTTCACGCTAGGGAAAACAAATCTAGAGGTTGTCCGCATATCTTCAAGCTGTTTCAAAATGTCAAAGGCTTGGCGAGATAGGGGAACGATATGCTCTTGATGCGTCTTTGATGCACGAAAGCACAAACGCTGATTTTCAAAATCCACATGTTCCCATAGCAATTCACGGATTTCATTTGGACGTTGATAGATATAAGCTGATAGTTTCAATGCAAGCTCTGTCCGTAAACGTGCACGTGGGCTTTCAGCATGATATCGCCAAATCTTTTGAAGCATTGTTTTAAGCTCTGATTCGCTTACTACGGCTTTATGATTACCTTTAATAGGTTTGGGTAAGGTAATGTCATAAGCTGGGTTATAGGTGATCAGACGGCGTTTAAACGGAAGTTTTAAAACCATACCCATAATAGACTTCACACGGCGAGCCGACTCGAGTGCACCACGCTCTACAAGGCTATTTGTTACATCACGTTCAAGCTGTTCGACATTTAAATCCGTCACAGGTAATTTGCCAATGAACGGCAAAATATCACGATTGAGTTTTCGGATTGTTTCTCGGTCTACTTTGCCTTCAAGCTCACGAATTTTAAGCCATTCAGTTGAAAATTTTTCAAAGGTATTTTTAAGTTTAGCTTTTAGCTCATTTCTATGGTTATTTCGTTCTTCCGCAGGATCTACACCGTTAGCAATCATGCGTTTTACATCGTCGCATTTTAGGCGAGCTTCCTTAAGGCTGACTGTATCGTATGTACCCAAAGCTAGCGTATTGCGTTTCTGGCTAATAGGGCGACGATAATCTAATCGCCAATACTTTGATCCATTCTTATGAACTAAAAGATATAACCCACCACCATCCGTATATTTGTTATTAATGTTGGGATCAAAATATAGATTCTTAATAGTTTTAGCATCAAGTTTATTAATCTTTTTAGCCATTTTGTGAGCCTCATTTGACGGTATAAATTTCAGGAAAAACCTGACTCACTCCTTATTTTAGTCATCTGCGAGCAGATACCGTCAAAAGTACCGACAAAGATGTCGGGATACTACTGGATTGCACCGTAGTGTATAGGCGTAAAAAAAGGCTTGAACCTTTTAGATTCAAGCCTTTTGCACTACGGTACAGTCCCGTAGAAATCAAATTTGGCGGTGAGAGAGGGATTCGAACCCTCGAAACGCTATAAACGTTTACACACTTTCCAGGCGTGCTCCTTCAGCCACTCGGACACCTCACCAT
>JAHLFF010000082.1 GCA_018883945.1 Candidatus Acinetobacter avistercoris | reverse complement strand
GCCTCAGGGTGAAGTGTGTCTAATCAACAGGGTTTTCGGTCTCTAAGTACTTTTTAAAGGGAACATCATCGACTCAAATCTCTATTTGCAACAGTGCCGATAATTTTTTACTCTCACACATTTTTAGCTTTGCCAATTCTGCAAGTGGATCACCAGATTCTATGATTTTAGGCTGTTGAGGATCATAACGTTTAATCCAGACATAAAGACTATGCGTGGTTGTACCTAAACGTGCGGCAACTTCAGCCACACTATGACCTTTTTCAGTCACTTGCTTTACTGCTTCAATTTTGAATTCTTCAGGGTATCGCTTACTGCTAATAAGCACCTCGTTAATTAGCCATTTTATTGGAACATCATCGACTCAAATCTCTATTTGCAACAGTGCCTTCTTCTTTAATTTATATATAAATAGACGACTGGTCTATTTTTGTATATAGTTGCTGCATGATCACAGCAAAAACCGCAGTGTGGATTAATTTTTATAGTTGACGCGATTAATAACGGTGGTTTTTCAAATCATTAACTGATTTTTGAGGATAAAAATATGCTGAATTTTGACTTTTATAATCCAACCCGTATTCTTTTTGGTGCCGACACGATTGTCAAAATCAATGACTATGTGCCTGCAGAAGCACGGGTATTAATGCTGTATGGTGGCGAAAGTGCCCGTAAAAATGGCACATTAGCTGAAGTGCGTGAAGCATTAGGTACACGAGAAATTCACGAATTCGGAGGAATCGAACCGAATCCGAGCTATGAAACCCTAATGAGAGCAGTAGAACTGATTCGTGAACAAAAGCTTGATTTCTTAATGGCTGTCGGCGGTGGCTCGGTGATTGATGGCACCAAATTTATTGCAGCAGCAGTCAATTATGCAGGTGATACATGGGAAATTTTAGAAACCCATGGCACTCAAATTAGCCAAGCTTTGCCTTTTGCCAGTGTACTCACTCTTCCGGCAACCGGTTCAGAAATGAACAACGGTGGGGTAGTTACCCGAAAATCGACCCAAGCCAAACTTGCATTTAGCAGTCCCTATGTTTTTCCGCAATTTTCGGTGCTAGACCCGAATAAAACCTATAGCTTGCCGACGCGCCAGTTGGCAAATGGCGTGGTCGATGCATTTATTCATGTCATGGAACAGTACTTAACTTACCCTGTCAATGCACAAGTACAAGATCGTTTTGCCGAAGGTCTATTGCAAACCCTGATTGAGATTGGACCGAAAGTCTTGGAAGATTCGGCAGATTATGACACGCGTGCCAATTTAATGTGGACCGCCAGCATGGCACTGAATGGCCTGATTGGAGCAGGTGTACCACAAGATTGGTCGACCCATTTGATTGGACATGAGCTCACGGCTTTACATGGTATTGATCATGCTCGTACCTTAGCAATTGTGTTGCCGGCCAATCTACAAGTACGTCGTCAAGAGAAGCGAGAAAAATTACTACAATATGCGACTCGTGTCTGGCAGATTGTCGAAGGTGATGAAGAACAACGTATTGATGCAGCCATTGCCCGTACTCGAACCTTCTTTGAGCAACTCGGACTGCCAACTCGTCTTAGCGATTATCAATTGGGGGCGACAGATATTGAGATCATCATTACGCAACTCGAATCACACAATCTGACCCAGTTAGGTGAACATAAAAATGTTTCATTAGAGATCAGTCGCCAAATTCTCGAGACGAGCCTCTAAACAAGCGTATCTGTCATGGTCACGCCACACGGCATGTGATCATGTAACGATGCTCCCCCAATCCTAAAAATTATCAGAGAAATAATATGAAAATTTTACTCGTTCTGACCTCACATGCACAACTAGGCAATACTGGTGAGAAAACAGGTTTCTGGCTAGAAGAACTTGCTGCACCGTATTACACCTTTATTGATTCCGGGGCTGAAGTCACGCTGGCTTCACCTCAAGGTGGGCAGCCACCACTCGATCCGAAAAGTAACTTAGCCGATGCACAAACTGAAACCACACATCGTTTTGAGGCGGATCCAACTGCAATGCAAGCATTGGCACAGACGCAAAAACTTAGCGAAATTTCTGTTGCTGATTATGATGCAGTGTTTTATCCGGGCGGGCATGGTCCATTGTGGGATTTAGCAGAAGATCCGATTTCAATTGCTCTGATTGAACAGGCGATTCAGTTTGGAAAACCAGTTGCAGCAGTTTGTCATGCCCCGGGTGTTCTTCGTCATGTGAAAGAGAGTAATGGAATGCCTTTAGTCAGCGGTAAATCTGTGACTGGTTTTACCAACACTGAGGAGGCCGTTGTAGGGTTGACCGAAATTGTACCGTTTTTGGTCGAAGACATGCTCAAAGAAAATGGTGGTCATTATTCTAAAGCGGGTGATTGGCAAGTGCATGTCCAAGTAGATGGCTTACTGGTTACTGGACAAAATCCCGCCTCTTCTGCTGCAACCGCCACAGCATTACTTCAATTGTTAAAATAAGGAGTAGTCAATGTCTGCATATGTGGTATTTACCCGTGAGCAAACTTCTGATTCTGAGCAACTGGTGCAATATGCAGAGAAAGCCCCACTTGCTCGTGAAGGTCGTGAGTTAACAGCATTGGCTTTTTATGGTCAATTAGAAGTGCTCGAAGGCAATGAAATTGAAGGAGCTGTCATTCTACGCTTTCCTGATATGGCGGCAGCGCGAGACTGGTATCACAGTCCTGCCTACCAAGAAGCATTACAACATCGTCTGAAAGGGGCGACTTATCGTGTTTTTATGATCGAAGGTATCGAAGAAGCACTCTAATAGGGTGGTAACAAAATTAATCAGAGTATGTTTTTGATTACAAAATCTGGAAAATAATATGGCTTATGCATCTATTAATCCTTATAACGGTGAAGTACTAAAAACCTTTCCTGTTGCAAGTGATACAGAAGTAGAACAAATCCTCACAAACGCTCATCAAGCATTCTTGGCTTGGAAAGATCGATCGGTTTCTGAGCGTTGTGTGATTTTGCAACGTGCCGCTGATCTCCTGCGTGCAGATGCGAATAGATACGCAGGTTTGCTTACTCTTGAAATGGGTAAAATCACCAGTGAAGCATTGGCAGAAGTTGAAATTTCTGCACGTATTTTCGAATATTACGTTCAGAATGCAGAGTCTTTACTGGCTGATGAGCAGTTACCATTTGATCCTAATGAAGGGCAAGCAACACTAGTTCATGAACCCTTGGGTATTATATTGGCTATTGAGCCTTGGAACTTTCCTTATTATCAAATTGCACGCATTTTGGCGCCGCAATTAGCAGCTGGTAATACATTGATTCTCAAACATGCATCCAATGTCCCACAATGTGCTTTAGCTTTTGAAAAATTGATGTTAGATGCAGGTCTTCCTGTAGGTACTTTCAGTAATATCTTTGCAACAAGACAGCAAATTAAGACTATCTTGAATGATCCACGCGTACATGGAGTCGCGTTAACAGGTTCAGAAGGTGCAGGCTCTGTTGTTGCTTCCCAAGCAGGGCAGGCATTAAAAAAATCCACATTGGAATTAGGAGGCGCAGATGCATTGGTGGTTCTGCGTGATGCGGTATTAAAAGAAACTGTAAAATGGGCAGTAAAAGGCCGTCATTCAAATGCAGGTCAAGTATGTATTTCATCTAAAAGAATAATCGTTGTAGATGAAATTTATGATGAATTTTTAACACTCTATACAGAAGGTGTTGCACAACTAAAAGCAGGGAATCCTTTTGATGTAGAAACTACATTGGCACCTCTATCCTCACAGGCAGCTGCTGAAGAAGTACGTGAGAAAATTCGTCAAGCAGTTATACATGGTGCTATTGCTACTGAAGTAGGAGCTAGAGTGCCGAGTCAAGGAGCTTTTGTGCAACCAACTATCCTGACTAATCTAACCCCTGAAAATCCAGCGTATTATTGGGAGTTTTTTGGTCCTGTTTCAATGATTTTACGTGCTAAAGATGAACCAGATGCAATTGATATAGCTAATGATTCGCCTTTTGGTCTGGGTGGGTCGGTCTTTACAGAAGATACAAAACATGGTGCTGAAGTAGCTAAGCGTATTTCGAGTGGAATGGTATTCGTTAATCGACCTGCTTTTTCCAATGCAAATCTTCCCTTTGGAGGAATCAAACGTTCTGGTTATGGGCGTGAACTTATCGGTCTTGGTATCAAAGAATTTCTCTGTACACGACAAAAATAGATAACTCATTGAAATAATGTCATAATAATTGTTTTCTAACGACGAATACTATGACACATCTCAATGAGTTATATCTTATCTTAAACAAA
>JAHLFF010000081.1 GCA_018883945.1 Candidatus Acinetobacter avistercoris | reverse complement strand
GTTAAATCCATTTTAGCAATTGTTTGTGAGGTTAAATCTGACGGCTCACGTACTAATAAGCCTTGTAATGTTGTTAGTAAACTTTTCATTTTGCAATCCCCTATTTGATTTAAATCAATCACATGAATAGTGCTATTTTGTAACATCAATATTTCAATACGATGAATCAAGGTGATATTAAAAGGACTGCCCCCTGTATATAGAAATCAGTCCTTAAAAACGGCTTAATCAACGATCCAACTTTATAGAATCGGATGGCTTTATAGAATCGGATAGGTTTGTGCAACAAAGCCACTTGAACTATCTAAATTTTTGATACTTATTATTTATAAGGACATGATCTAATTAAAAGATATTAAATATCTGATTCATAAGGATGGTGATTTAACTGAATCAGAATTTTGGATTAATCAATTTCACAAAACACTATTTCTTAATATTAAAAATTTATTTTTAATAAAATCAATGAAATACTTGTATTTTAGCTGTGTGGAATTATTTTCTAGATAAACCATATATAAGTTTCTATGCAGTGGATTAAACTCTGTCAAACATTCAACTATTTTTCCTGATGATAAATCAGCTTGAATGTCCCAATTCAATTTATAAGCAATGCCCTGGCCTGCTAATACCCATTGATGAACTATTTCACTACTACTACTAGACAATTGAGGTGAGACTTTTACTATTGTATTTTTACCATTCTCCATAAACGGCCACTCACTAAATGTATGCCGATTTCTGATCAAACAGAGACAGTGATGATCCGCCAAACTATACGGATTATCGGGTATTCCAAACTTTTTAAAATATTCAGGAGATGCGCAATAAATTTTTTTACCTTGTATAAGCGGGACAGAACAGTAATCAATCTCTAGAGGGACTTCAATCTGAAAGGAGAAATCGAGTTCCTGTTCCATTAAATCTACTTTTGAATCAGACAATAATAATTCAATGTTTAAATGAGGATATTGTTTTGCAAACTCTGCAATCCAACCAGCTAAATGCTGTTTCCCGAATTGATTGAGTGAACCAATTCGTAATCGTCCAGTCAAAAAGTCCTGTTCACCTTGTAAGTTATTTTCCATTTTTTCAAGTAAGGACAAAATATGCTGGGTATTTTCTAAAAAATATTCCCCTTTTTCAGTTAACTTGAAACGTCGAGAATTTCGATCAATTAACTTAACGCCGAATCTCTGTTCGATTTGAGATAGACGACGGCTCATTGATGGCAATGAGCTTTCCAACAAGACTGCAGCACGTGTAAGTGAACCTGCCTCTACAATTTTTAAAAAAAATTCTAGATCATTCACTTTATCTCTAATTTTCATTCTTTCATTTTATGAAACTTAAACTCTCATTTTAGCCTATTTTTTCTTCTTAAATATAGTTCATATTATCTAAATTCAAAATAAAGGATGCATTATTTTGAATTTTCAAATACTGAGAATCTATTCTTACACTACAGAATGAATCTGGGTGCTTTCAAGGAGAAATACATGTCACTAGTTCACATTTCAGGATTTATAAATGGCGATTTTTTACCCATTGCCACCCAGACTCAGCCTGTATATGATCCAGGGAATTTTACCCATCAAATTGGTTCTATTAGTAATACCAGTTTAAATGATGTCGAAAATGCTATTAATATTGCACATCAAGCTTTTCTTAGCTGGAAAGACAGTAGTATTGCTGAACGTCAAAACTGTTTAAAACAGGCTGCCGATCTCATTTTTCAAAAAAAAGATGAACTAAAAGAACTGCTTATTTCTGAACATGGTGGCATGCTTTGGGAAGCAGAAACTGATTTTTATTTGGGTTCAGGCGTAATGAGTATGTATGCTCAGGCTCCAGATGATCTTTTGATACCTAAAGAAATTTCAGAAGAAACAGGCTGGATACGAATTCATAAAAGACCTAAGGGTGTCATCTCTGCAATTGTGCCTTGGAATATGCCTATTGTATTAACAATGATGAAGTTAGGTCCTTTATTACTTGCAGGTAATACTGTGGTATTGAAGCCTTCTCCATTCTCAGCATTGGCTTTAACTCAATTGCTTGCCAAAATAGCAGCCGTATTTCCAAAAGGCGTGATTAACGTCGTACATGGCGATGCAGATGTAGGAAATATTTTAACGAGTCACCCTCTAGTTCGTAAAGTTGCATTTACTGGTGGCACAGCCACCGGTGCAGCCGTAATGGCAAGTGCAGCGCAAACAATTAAAGATGTCACTTTAGAATTAGGTGGAAATGATGCGGCAATTATTTTAGAAGATATCGATTTCCAATCTATCCTACCAAAATTATTAAAGGGTGTATTTACACGTAGTGGGCAAATTTGTTTTGCAGTTAAACGTATATATATGCCGAAAGATAAGCTTGATCAATATTTCGATCTTTTCTGTGAAGAAGTGGATAAATATAAAGTTGGCCATGGCTTAAATTCAGCTGCCAATTTTGGCCCACTCAACAATAAAAAGCAGTGGGCTATCGTACAGAAATTTATTGAAAATGCTAAAGCCTCGGATCAATGTGAAGTACGTGAGTTAGGTCAAAAACTGAATCCAGAACAATGGGACAATGGATACTACGTTCTACCGCACGTCGTGAAAACCCTAGATAACTCATTAGAGATTGTTCAGCAGGAACAATTCGGACCCATTATTCCACTGATCGGTTATGAAACTGTAGAACAAGCGATTGAATATGCAAATGATAATGAGCAAGGTCTATGTTCATCTGTTTGGTCTGACAATATTGAGCTTGCCTATGATATTGCACAAAAGATAGAGGCGGGTAGTACATTTATTAATAGTCATAGTTTTGACTCTTTACAACTCGGCATGCCATTTGGTGGAATCAAGCAAAGTGGTATTGGTCGTGAATTAGATATTAGTGAGACCTTAAAATCTTATCTCGAGCCCCATTCAATTCGCTTCATTAAATAAATATTTAAGTCATATTCGTTTATATGTTATCTAGCCAAAAGCTAGATAACACTTACATTTAAGGAAAAATGTATGAAAATCAAAGCTAAATCGGATCGTTTAGGCATTATGTTCAGGTTAAAAACAAGAGTATTGACTAACCATGACTTGCAAGGCTGGTTAGGGTAAATCAGCCAGACCAAAGCCATATCTTGCTGATAAATTAGTACAAAAGCTCGTCAAACAAATCCGCTCTAGTCTCCTCTAAGCTGATATCTGATTTTCTTCTATTACAGAGCAGATGAACCAGCAGACCATTTTCTAGCACACCTTGCCCACCTGCGGCTTTGGTAATCCTATGATCCG
>JAHLFF010000011.1 GCA_018883945.1 Candidatus Acinetobacter avistercoris | reverse complement strand
AAACGACAAACAAGAGACCCGACATGATATTTTTCCTGATATGATAAAATATCTTCTCTATTTTAGAGTAGAGCGGCTTTAAACTAAATAGTTGTCAGTCGATTGTTTACATTTATTTCAATTGAACCGCTAAAAATGGTGTGAGTATTGAGGATTCTATGGAAATTGTTTTAGCCAATCCGCGTGGTTTTTGTGCTGGTGTAGATCGTGCCATTGCGATCGTGAACCGTGCCCTAGAATGCTTTAACCCACCAATTTATGTGCGGCATGAAGTGGTGCATAACAAATTTGTGGTCGATGACCTACGTCAGCGTGGTGCAATTTTTGTCGATGAACTCGACGAAGTTCCTGACGATAATATCGTGATTTTTAGCGCACATGGTGTTTCTAAAGCGGTACAACAAGAAGCTGAACGTCGTGGTTTAAAGGTTTTTGATGCGACTTGTCCCTTAGTGACTAAAGTACATATTGAAGTCACCAAATATGCCCGTGAAGGTGTAGAAGCAATCTTAATTGGTCATGAAGGTCACCCTGAAGTCGAAGGTACCATGGGGCAATATGACAAAAAAAATGGTGGTGATATCTATTTAGTAGAAGACGAAGAGGACGTTGCTGCACTTACAGTACATAATCCTGAAAAAGTCGCTTTTGTCACGCAAACGACTTTATCGATTGATGATACAGCGAAAGTGATTGATGCACTGCGCCAGAAATTCCCACTGATTCAAGGCCCACGTAAAGACGATATTTGCTATGCAACGCAAAACCGTCAGGATGCCGTACGTGACTTGGCTGAACGCTGTGATGTAGTTCTGGTAGTAGGTTCTCCAAACTCTTCAAATTCAAACCGTTTACGTGAGCTGGCTGAACGGATGGGTAAAGCGGCTTACCTGGTCGATAATGCCGATGAACTCAAGCAGGAATGGTTTGCAGAAAATGCCCAGATTGGGGTAACAGCAGGCGCATCTGCACCTGAAATCCTGATTAAACAGGTCATCCAGCGTTTACAGGATTGGGGTGCACAAGCGCCTAAAGAGCTGGATGGACGGGAAGAGAACATTACCTTTAGCTTACCCAAAGAGTTACGTATTCCTGTAACACAGGCTTAGAGTGTTAACTGTTTAACATTCTGTTTCTTATTTAAAAATAATCAGATAACTGGGAAATGACAGTTATCTGTTTTTTTATGCCTTTTATCTGCTCTGTGTAGGTTTTGTAACTTTAATGCGTATTATTTTAACTGGGCCAAAGTTTTGCCTGGGGGAGAGTATGCAGAAAAATAAAGGATTCACTTTAATTGAGATGATGGTAACGATTGCGGTGCTAGCGATTGTTGCAATGATGGCTGCGCCTTCTTTTGGAAAAACATTGGCAAATCAAAAATTAAAACAAAATATCATGGAATTAAAATTCGCATTACAAGCAGCACGTAGTCAAGCTTTATTGGCACGCGCACCGACTGTAGTTTGTCTAAATAGTAATAATACAAATACTGTAGTGATAGAAAGTAGTTGTGTGCAAAAACTGACGAATCACTCCACCATGTCAACTGCATTTAAAACCAGCAACGTTTTTTTGGTGACTCGCGATAGTAAAGTAACTTTTGACAGTTCATTGAAGGATGATTTTTTTACTTTCGATAATCGAGGGAAAGCTGTTCCTAAAACCGTGAAACTCTGTGGTGGAAGTAATTCATATACTTTGACTTTATCTACTGCTGGAACCATAGAAATGCAAAAGGGAGATGCTTGCTCATGAAAATCATTTTGAGACATGAAACAGGTGTTGGACTCATGGAAGTCTTGGTGTCACTTTTTGTACTTTCTATTGCAATTCTAGGTTTTGTGGCGCTACAAGTCCGTGCAACAGTCGCTACCGAAGAAGCAATTAAGCGTTCTGATGCATTAATTATTTTAAATGGTTTAGCTGAAAAAATGAGGTTAAATCCGAATGTTACTGCTACATATAAAGAGACATCACCAACTTCAGAGCCAGGCTGTATAGCAACGAAAAATTGTACTGCAGCAGATCAAGCAAAGGCCGATCTATATCTATATTCAGAAACTGCAAAAGCCAAAAATATTTATCTAAGTGTGATTGATTGTCCTAATACATCAAGTCAACAGGAGAGACTTTGTATTGTATCTGCATGGAACGATACAGAGCCTGAGTTGGCTTCAAATACCAGCACCAAAGCTTGTATGACCTCTACAGGTAAATATGCTGATAAGGCTGATTGTTTAATCTTGGAGGCTTACTAAAATGAAAAAAAATAGAGGCTTTACTTTAGTAGAATTAATGATTTCATTAACTCTGGGTCTAATTTTAGTTGCGATAGCAGTTCAATTGCTAGTCAGTGGTCAATCTAATTATCGTATTCAGCAGGCAGTATCTACTATCCAGGATAGTGGTGTATTTAGTTTAAATGCAGTGACAAAAAATATTCGTTTAGCGAATCATGGTAATACAGATAAAATTAATGATGAAACTCTCTATGGTGGGATAGTTTTATCAATGCAGGACCCAACGGGTATCACTCCTGTACGTAATGGTAATTTGCATAATCTTAAAATTGGCTCCAGTGATATTACTGATGAACAAGGGGTATCGCAAAACGCATATACAAATAGTGGTTTTGGAACTTTAAAAAGTGATCAGTTGGTTATTATTTATCAAGCACCCATTGAAATGACGACATGTACGGGACGAACTGCTGAAGGTTCAGCACGTACTGTAGACACAACAGATGGCACCATGACCCTGCACAAAGGGTGGTTTGTAGTTGAGCGTTATTATATTAAGCAAAATACGACAACGGGATCTGCCGATTTGTACTGTTCTGATGCGATGTTCCTTGCCAAAGGAGAACAGATACCCACAGGAAGTCCTTGGACAGCAGCTGAAATTTTAGACCGAGACTATATTCAACTTGGTGGTCAATTGGTTGCGCCAAATGTGGATTACATGCGTGTTCAATTGCTTGTAAAAAATTTAGACAATACCAATGCAACCCTGTCTATTGCAGACTATAAAACATTAGCAGTAACTGAAACTACAAAAAGACCTGCTGTAATTGGGGTGAATCTTGGATGGTTAGTAAGGTCAAGTGAAAAGTTACAAAATCTTGATAGTAAGACTTACCAGGTATTGGATCAAAGCTTAACCGCACCAGATGATAAGTATATGCGCCATATTTATACCACCAGCATTGCTTTACGTAATGGTGGTTTGGGAGTAGCGCCATGAATTTAGTTAGACAGCGTGGCGCTACCTTAATTGTAGTAATGATTCTGTTAGTTATTATTAGTGTGATCGGTGTATATGCCATTCGTCATAGTTTATTTAGTTTAAAGCTGGCGACAAATGCGCAAGTGCAAACCATGTTAATGCAAACATCCGATGTGGCATTAAGTCATTTGGAAAGAAACTTTAACCAAAATGAAGCAGCGAATAGAAACTTGGCGATGACACCTGTGGGTCAAGTGCTGCTAAGTGGTAATGAAGGTAAAGAATTACAATTTTGTTTTAAACCAACAGAAATTACAGGCACAAATAAAGCACTTAAAAACAGTATGTTTTTTAATTTGGCAGATTTTAGGATTATTGAGCGTGCAGGTCCTACATCTACTCTTGCATCAACCACTGCGGATTCAGGCAGCATCGATGCTTATTGTGATCCTGAAACGATGTTCTCGATTAGTCGAAAGGCCTTGGTGACTCAAGTTGCGGTGATTAACCCTGATGAGCCAGCCGTGGAATTAAATCGTTTTGACTTAACCGCTCAGGGTACAGATTTAAAAGAGAATAATGTTGAAACCAAGCGTGTCCGCGTCATTGTCACGACATTGGCGCCGGCTTTATCGTCCGCATCCGTCAGTGAAATTAAAAATTGTTTAAAAACAGGTTTATTGGATGACTTATCTATGAGAAATCGTGCGGATACGACAGTTTCTCAAGTCAAGGTAGAGACTGCACATGAATGTCTCAGTAAGTTAGGCGTGCCTGTGAATACACAAGTTGCAGAATATGTTGTTAATCTGTCTGAAAGCAGAAGTTGATTTTGGAAGAATTGGGGAATAATAATGAAATTAAAACCATTAGTACGAATGATGGCAATGCTTCCAGTCATAGCTTTGCCTGCAGCAACAGCCTTACATGCCAGTGATTTGAGTATTTATACGCCAAACTCTGGGGGTAAAACCTCTATTTTACTTATGTTAGATACCTCGGGCAGTATGGGGATCAGCTCCTTGGTTTTACCCCGTGACAATGCGTATGGTAGTCCCGGCGACGTTGAGACTTCATTATGTGCACCCACTGAAGTGACAGAAAGTAATGTCAAGTTTAAAGAGTGGGCTTACAACGCTAAACCGGCTAATAGTACAAAAACAGCCTTTAAAAAAACCGTCAGTATCAATGGTAAAACCATAGATTATTATTTACGAGGGTGCGGTACGGCAACGGTAGGCAGTACGGGTAAATTAATTGAATCCGCTACCGGTAAATTCGATAGATTGTCACGTTTAAAGGATGCCGTGATTCAACTATTGGCCGATCAAAGTCTCGGTGATCAGGTCAGAATTGGCTTAGGGCATTATTCAACGAAAACCAACATCACCGTGGGTTCGACTAAAAACGTATTGGTTGATGGTCACTCAGGTAAAATTTTAGTACCGGTTGCAGAGTTAACGGCTGCTCAACGAGAGAAACTCATTACACAACTGGCGAGTCTGAAGTCTGTTGATACCACTACCAATGAAGATGGCACAGCAAATAGTAATTTAAAGTTAACAAGCGAAAATTATCCTAATATTTTTAAATCCTCGAGTGGCACACCGGCTGCACATGCCTATGCAGAAGCGGGCGCTTATATGATGGGCACCACCACGGGGACCTATGCTCCAAGGACACTGCCAACCAAGACAAGCATTCTCTATGATGGTTATTCTGTCATTAAAAACAATAACACTGGCGAGCAGTTGTATTACGTCTGTGTCGGCTTAGACGGCAAAACAGGTACTGCTTTTGGCGCAACCTCTATGTTCTGTGATAACCAGTGGAATAGGGGGATGGATGCCAATTACCCGGGTAAGTTCTACGATAATAATGGTCCGGGCTCACAGGTTGTGATTTATAAGCCAAACGGTAGTGGCGGTTGGACTGTTGTCCGTCCAGCTGATTATAAAAATGAGCCAGAGGTTAAGCGACAAAATGTGACCATTAACAATGTTTGGACATTACATAAATCCTTACCTGTCGGATGGCGTTGGGGAGGATGGCTCAAGGTTGACAATGAACCGATGGACATCGAGCCGATTGGAGCGAAAGTTTGGGACCATCATGGTTCCGATACCAAGAACATGGTCTCTTACCGCTCAAGTCCATTCTCACTAGAATCAGTCAATAATGTCCCATATGAAAATATGGTGGGTGGTTTTATGTATGCTGATTCATCTTTAAAAGATGGCAGTAATTATAAAGCGGGCGGTATTGCAAGTGAGTGTAATGGTAACGGTATTTACTTCTTAACCGACGGTGCACCTAACTCCACCAAGGACGATATGGCGCAAAACATTATGAACTTAACATTAAAAGATAATACTTATAAATTCACAGGGAAACCTATAACGAATCAACTGGTATCACCAAAATTACAGGCAAGTGTATTTACGGGTGAGACTGGTGGTTGGGAATACATTGGTGAGTATGCTAAAAAATTAAGGAATCGCACTGCAAACTCGAGCACTCAAAAAAACCCAGCGAATATGAATATTAAAACTGCAGTGGTTGGGTTTGGTTCTAGTTTTGCTGATGTTGTCCAGTCTGATGGTACTTATAATTGTGAGGCTATCCGTGAAACAAACCCTGATGCTTATAATGCATGCAAGTGGGGGAGTGAAGAATATGGCGATGGTGGTTTCTACTATGCAGAAAATGTAGAAGATATTAAAAATAGTATTATGGATTTTGTGACCAAGGTTCAAGTGCCATTTACAGCAACAAGTCTTGGCTCTATTTCAGTCCCACGCGATCCTTTGGATCAAACTCAGATCGTGACGGAAGGATTTTTCCCGATGATCAGCCCGATGGATGATTCAGAAGCAGCGGCGGGTCAAAAATATATGACATGGGCGGGCAACTTAAAAAAATATAAAATCGTTGATGGAACGTTAAAGGATAAAAGCAATAACTCAATTTATACAACGGTCAATAATCAACAGAAAATTAATAGTACTGCCCAAGACTTATGGTCGATAGCTTCTACAAGCGATGATCATTCAGACATTATGAGTGGGGGGAGTTTAAATAAAATTCCTGTACCATCTCTACTTAATATTCCTGGACAGCCAAGTAAGGCTGATAGTGCGCGTAATGTTTATACTATAGACGGTACAGTGCTGAAAAAAGTGACAAAGGATAATATTGCTACCGATGTTACCGGTACAACTGCTCTTGATACTACTAATATTTCTGCAAGTCAGCGTTATGCTTTATTGAATTACTTGGGGTATGTAGCGCCTATCCCAACTACTACTCCAACGACCTTGACAACGACACAAGTTAATAATCTAGCGACTGTGCCAGCATCGCCATATCGTTATATGGGCGGTGTGGTTCACTCTACTCCTGTTTTAGCGACCAAAGAAGCTAAAATTAGCTCGGGAAGTAACACAGTTGAGTCTCGTGAAGAATATGTTGTATACGGTTCTATGGAAGGTGGGCTACATATCGTAGATGCATCAACAGGTGCAGAGAAGTCTGTATTTGTGCCAAAAGAAATACTAGCTAATCAATCAAATGCATTAGCAAGCAAAGAACCAAAAGGTCATGGGCTGGTTTATGGTGTGGATGCACCGTGGACAGTAGATAGTCAATATAAGGTTAAAACAACGACAAGTGGAACTACAGTAACGACAGCATACGAAGCTAGTATTTTGAGAGCTTATGGGGGTTTACGTATGGGAGGAGTTGGATTCTATGGTCTTGATATCAGTACTGCAACGGCACCTCAATTATTATTCCACATTGATCGTTCTAAAGCTGGATTTGACCGTTTAGCTCAGATCTGGAGTAAACCTACTATTACTGAAATACGTCATGAAGGGAAACGTAAGCGTGTATTAATTTTCGGAGGTGGCTATGATGCAGATAAATATGAAAATGAAACGGTAGAATCACCAACATCTCTACCAACGATGGGTAATGCATTGTATGTTGTAGATGCTAAAACTGGTGAACTAATTTGGTCTACTAGTTCGAGCATTTCTGCATCAAATGACACAGATAAGACCGCGCAGACTGATGTGAAATATAGCGTTGTTGCTCAACCAGCAGTTAGAGATTATGACTCTGATGGTTTGGCGGATATGATCTATTTTGCTGACCTAGGAGGCCAAATTTTCCGTGTGGATTTGAATAATTTGGCACATATGAATACCACTCAGAAAAATATTACAGTTCGAGTACAAAAGATCGCGAATTTGGAAGAAACCGATTTTGTCCCGCGTTTCTATGATCGTGTAACTACTGCAGTATTTGGCAGTGGAAATGAGAGACACGTATTTGTTTCTGTAGGATCAGGGAATAGAAGTTTCCCATTAAAAGGCTCACCTGTTAAGAATAAAGTTTATGGGATCTTGGATTACGATGCAGCAAAAAATGGGATAGAAAAGACAACCTATACTGGTGCTTTCCAAGCCGTTGCGACGATGGGGACTAAAGGGACTATGTTAAATCGTGGGAGTGTTGGCAAGAATGCAGCAGGAGTAAATACTTTAACGGTTAATGGTGTAACAGTAACTACTAGTGAAGGTAAAACCAGCTTAAATGATGCGAATAAAGCATCTCTACAAAGTGCTGGGACAAAGCGTGGTTGGTATTTTGAGTTAATGTCTAAAGGTGATGGAACGCCTACAGGCAATTTCTATGCGAAGGCATTTGAAGAGCCACAACTGGTTGTGGGTGACTTATATATCAGTATATATGACCCTGAAGCATCACTTGGTGCTTCTACTAGCTCTTGTGGTGGAGGGGTTCAAGGACTTTCAACAATTCATCGTATATGTGCGCCATATGGAGATTGTGCTGCACATGTAACGACAGATTATCAAGGTATTATTGGTTCAACCCTAGGTGGCTTAACGAATCCAGCACGTACTACGCAATTAATTGGTCCTGTCACTCCTGCTGGGGAAAAATGTGTGGGGCGCTGTGATACAGATGCACAGACAGCAGTGGACCAATCACTGAAAAAATATTCCCAACGTCGTACTATTCGTCCAACTCGCTGGTTTGAATGGTAAAGGGGAAGTGAATGAGTAAAATCGATTCTAATCAAGGCTATACCTTAATAGAACTGATGGTTGTGGTGGTGATTATTGCAATCTTTGCAATAATCGCAATCCCAGGCTATCAGTATTATGTGGCAAGGAGCTTTCAGGCAGAAGCTCAAGCTGAGATTCAAAAATTATCTGAGCGACTGGAAAATTATAGGGGTAAGCAATTAACTTATGCAGAGTTTATTCCTGAGCATCAGGAGGGGACAGATAAAGGGGTAATACATTTACCTTATAGTAGTGGTGGTAATTATAATTATCAGATTAAAATTGTGGATATCAATGATCCGACAAAAAGCTTAGAAGATTCTGTTTTGGGTCAAGGTTGGAAAATTATTGCTGTACCTAATCAGCTAAAAACGAATGCCTTGCGTCAAGCAAAATCATTTCTTTTAACATCTAGAGGCTTGAGTTGTGAAAGTTCGGCCGTACTTACTGTAAATAATACAAGTTGTTGATGGCAAGGATAGCTATATGAAAATAAAGCAAGGTTTTACTTTGATAGAATTGATGATTGTTGTTGCGGTAATTGCAATCATTGCAGCAATAGCCTATCCAAGTTATCAGTCTTATGTAAAACGTACCAAAAGGATCGAAGTTCAGTCTTACTTGATGGAACTTTCGCATAAAGTTCAGAGTTATAAATTAACAAACCAGACGCTTACTGGCTTAACGATTGCAAAAATTGGGAATGCGGACTTTCCTCAAAATGGTACGAAAAACTATGATATGAGTATTCAGTTACTAAATAATAGTAAAAACGTGCCAGCGCTTTATTTGTTGATAGCGAAACCAAGTGCTACAGGACCTCAAAAGGGAACAGGGGTAGTAACTTTAACCTCAATAGGTGAGCAATGCTGGTATCGTAATAATGATAATGCGAATGTGATTGCGACAGTGGATAACGATGGGAATCCAGTTCCTGCGACACCTTGTACAGCAAAGTGGACTGACAGATAAAATAAATTCAAACCGTGGACAACTTAAAATTTGATCTTTCATTCAGGGCAAACTTCGCGTAAAATATGGCCCTCTATGAAAGGGGTTTGAGCTGTATCGATGGTCGGTGCAGGGATAATCCGTAAAAACTATAAGGTTCTATCATGGTTGTTATTCGTCTTACTCGCGGTGGTGCTAAAAAACGTCCATTCTATCAAATCGTTGTAACTGATAGCCGTAATGCACGTGACGGTCGTTTCATCGAACGTATCGGTTTCTTCAACCCGACAGCTCAAGGTAAAGCAGAAAAACTTCGTTTA
>JAHLFF010000080.1 GCA_018883945.1 Candidatus Acinetobacter avistercoris | reverse complement strand
GTATACGTCCACGTTTTATCCGTAACTGTCGCAGGACCTGTCGCGACAACATTACCGTCTTTGTCACGTACCACTACAGTCACAGTCGTACCTGCTTCTGTTGTACCCGTGATTTCTGGAGTCTTGTCGTTTGTATCAGCAATTGGATTAACGGTGACGTCTTTATCGCTTGGAGGCGTCGTGTCAATATTAAGCTCTAAAGACTCTTTGGTTTTACCAGTATTACCCGCTTTGTCCGTTGCTTCGGCAGAAATTGAATATTTCCCTTCAGCCAATGGCGTTGTAGGCGTGTATGACCAAGTACCATCTGGATTAACTGTTGCAGGGCCGGTTGCTACAACCTTGCCATCTTTGTCTACGATTTCAACATTAACTTTAGCACCTGGTTCAGTTTTACCCGTAATAGCTGGCTGAACATTAGAAGAATCAGATACTGGGTCGATCGTAACGTCAGGATCGATCGTATCTACAGTAACGTCTATTTTAGCTTTAGGGCTTAGGTTTCCAGCAGCATCAGTAGCCGTAGCTTCAACAGTATAATTACCATCAGCCAGTGGCGTTTTAGGCACATATGACCATGACCCATCAGCAGCAACTTTAACATTGGCTGTCTCAACAACTTTACCTGTTGTGTCTTTAATATCAACTTTAACTAAAGTAGCGCCATCCTTCGTTTTACCTTGGAAAGTTGGAACAGATAAGTTCGTTAATGGAAGTTCATTCATTTCAATTGATGGAGGCGTAATATCGACAGTAAAATTAGTTTTAGCTGTTTTATTATTCCCTGCTTTATCAAAAGCAGTTGCTTCAATTGTAAAATTACCTTCAGTTAACTCTACTGGAGTTTTGAAAGACCACTTATTATTTTCAAGTGTAGCTGTACCAGACGCTACAACTTTACCATCCTTATCGCGTATTACGATTTCTACGCGTGAACTGTCTTTCGTTGTACCTGTAAATGTTGGTGTTGTATTTTTTATAGAAGCCACTGCAGAAGTCTCCGATTTAAGAATTAATGGTGTAATTGCACTTTTTGCGACTACAGGTGTAATTGAATCTAATGAAGCAGGAGAATTGATTGGATCAATATCCACCTCAGGATCTGTGAGATCAATTACAAAGTTTTTCTCAGTTTCCTCACCTTTATTACCTGCGCCATCAATAGGTGTCACAATGATTTTAAAATCACCTTCTTTGAATGGATTATCAGGCGTATATTCCCACTTGCCTTTATCATCTGTTGGCACAGTTTTCTGATCTATAACTTTTCCGTCTTTGTCGATGATTTTAATGTCTACAGTTGACTTAGGCTCAGAATCACCCGTGATTTTGGGCTTATCAATGTTGGTTTCACCATCCACTTTACCAATCGGATCAATGGTGATTTTGTCCGGCGACTTAGTGTCTACATTAAAATTAATCGATGGTGATTTATCACTTTCTTTACCACCCACAGTTTGAGTAGCACTAATCTTGTAAGAACCATCTACAAAAGGTACAGCAGGCGTTAAGCTCCACGTTCCATCCGCAAGTGCAACTGTTTCTCCGATTAATTGATCGCCGTTATACACCTTAATGTTAGCGTTCGCTTTAGCACCTGCACCCGATATCGCTGGCTGTGTGTCGTTAGTATCCTCACCCTCTAATACTGGCCCTACTTGGGGTTCAACATCGTCAAATATTTTTGGCGTTTCAAGAGCATCTAAATCTGCGTCGGCATCAGCATCCGCGTCGGCATCAGCATCTGCATCTGCATCAGCATCTGCGTCGGCATCAGCATCAGCATCAGCGTCGGCATCTGCATCTGCATCGGCGTCAGCATCAGAATCGGCGTCAGAATCAGTATCTGGATTTGGAGGAGTGGGTTTAGAGTTCGAATCATTAGCAGCTGCTGCAACCGCACCTGCAACACCGCCTGCAGCTAACCATGGTAGAATCCCACCTACAAAGTTATCTGAATACAAAAGTGGCTCGATTTCTTGAATTGGATAATATTGGATCGTTTCAGCAATAGTGCCGTCTGCGTTTGTAAACTTAACCCAGTTTAAAGCACCATCTTGATCTTCAAACACAAGACTATTATCAGGAAATTCTGGACTAAAGAAATTTTGAAGTACAATGACTTCACCATTTCGAAGGTTAATAAGTGCGTTATTATTTTCACGAGTGATTGAGGCGACATCTTCTTTTGATACTTGCACTAGAACAACTGAATTTTCAGTTAACCCCACATTATTAGAGGTCACTTTTTCTAAAACTTGGTGACTCTCCTTGGAGATAATTGAGATATTTTGCATAGTTTTGGTCTCTTATTGATTTTATTCTAACCATTTTCAAAAAATCAAAAATGGTGTACAGGTCAAATACTTTTATATAATTTGTGATTTATATCACACTTTTTTATTTTTTTAATAGATAGGTGATAGGTGTCATAAATTTTATGTTATATTTTGAACGATTTATTAAAATAAATTATAAATATCAATAACTTAATTCCAAAATATACAAATTGTATTTTTTGTAACCGTTATTTTTAAATTTTAGTCATATCAATAACTTATTGTTTACAAAAAAAATTCTTTTTTCAAAATAATCAAATTTTCACACATTTTCAGTTTTATGGATTGTTTGTATTATCATGTTAAAAAGTATTTACTCTCTTAAAACACGCATAAAGCTGATCATGTAATTAATGAGGTTCATCTGAATTTTGATGGCACAATTTTGTATCAAAGCTTAAATTTTTAATCTGACCCATGAGGTGCGTCAATTAAGCTCATACCATTACGCTCTTAAAATCATTTAATATTAATAACCATCATTTTCGATCTAAACTCAGCGGGTTTTAATTAAAATAAAGCAAAATAATATAATCACGTTTTTAAAAATTATTAGGATTTTCTAAACGTGTTATTTCTTCTGCTTGAGCAGGATGATAAACAGATGCAACACCATCTTCGGCTTTTTTATCTAATTGAACTTCAGGATTATAAATGGTGATTATCTCATTGCCTTGTGCATCTTCACCGACAAGATATTTAAAACCCTTCCGATTCATTTTATTACACAGACGCTGATACCAGCCTTTAAAGCCTTCTGTTTCTTCATTCGGATTGTAGTAGAAGGCATTCATCACTGAAGGCAAGCCCAAACCACAGACCAAACCAGAAAGTAAAACAACGATAAATGTATAACCAATCAATATACTGCTGTACTCACTTAACTGTGGCACATTTGCAACAGCCAATACCAATGCTAAGGAAATACCACCTCTCACACCACCCCATGACAGAATAGCCAAGCTGCCGTTATAACTTTTATTTCTAAATGATGGGAAAAATGCAAAAGAAAGATAATTGGCTGCAAAGCGTGAGAGATGCAACAGAATAAATGCAACAATGCCACCCAGAATCATACTGGCGCTTAAATCTAATATGAATAACTCTAAACCGATTAGCGTAAACAGGAATGAATTAATAATCCCTTCAACGGTATGCCAAAAATGATTCACTTCTCGTATTTCACGATCTTGTAATATTTCTTTCCATCTATTACCAACAATGAGCCCACCTATAACACAAGCAATCGGCGCTGAAGCATGTGCAAATAAGGCAACCAAATACGTACCACAGGCCAAGAGTGCCGTTGTCAGAATCAAGGATTCCATTTCATGCTTACCACGAAGTATTCGTAAAATGGCCCAACCAAAAGCCCATCCGATCGCAACGGCTACAACAATCTCGTACAACAATGTCTGTAAAGTTGCCAATAAACTAAAATGCTCTCCTTCCAATACATTTAATAAAGTCATGAAGACAGCAATACACATTGCATCATTAAATAATGATTCGCCTTCAAGTTTCACTATTAAATGATGCGGAGCTCGAACTGAACTTAATACCCCTTTAATACCAATCGGATCCGTTGCACCAAGTGCCGAACCGAGTAATAACAGCACTAAAATCGGCACGGGATTACCGATTAAATATTGAAATCCAAAGATCAATCCACCAAACAACGCAGCGCAAATGAGGAGTGCAATAGTGGCCAATATACTGATAGGCTTCCAATAAACCTGTAGATCAGAAACCTTAAATTTCAAAGCAGAAGACGTTAAAATAAAACAAATCACACCATTGACCAAAAAGTCATAGAAGTCGATTTTACGGACGGCGGTTTCAATGTTTTGCAGATTAATCGTAATAAATTGATTGTCACCGAGTAAGTTAGCAGCCCACTGTAAAATAAATACAAAAATAGCCGAAACAATAGGTACACCAATGGCTTGAGGAAAACCCAATACACGCTTATTAAAAATGGTTGTGGCTATCGACAGTGCAAAAACGACGTTGAATACTTGAAGAAAGAAATAACTACCCATTTAACGCCTCTCTCTAGATTCAAGTATTCACAAATGAATGTTCACAAATACCTATATTTATTTAATAAATGACAACCTTGCGATCATTTATAAATTTTATACGTATTTAATTGATAATAAAACCTCAGTTTTCATTAATTTTGCATAATTGGTTCATAAGAAAAAGGGCACGCAATTAATAATCCCCTAAATATCAACTTTTTTAACGATTCATTTCATCATATTTTTTCAGTGTTCGATTTGAATCAAAACTAAATGTTTGACTTAAAGGTATCGCATTGATTTATATCTCCAGACTGCAATCCTTTATCAAACCATTGCATGCGTTGCGCACTTGTACCATGGGTAAAACTATCAGGTACAACTTGTCCACGACCACGTTTCTGTAAGTAGTCATCACCAATTTTATGCGCAGCATCCATCGCTTCCTCAACATCCCCCTTTTCAAGAAATTGCGTGCGTTGCTGATTTGAATTAGCCCATACACCAGCAAAACAATCTGCCTGTAACTCTAGACGCACAGACAGCTGGTTACCCTGTGTTTCACTTGCTTGTTGACGTGCTTTCTGAACTTCTGAAGAAATACCCAATAGATTCTGAATATGATGCCCGACCTCATGAGCAATCACATAAGCTTGAGCAAAATCACCTGCTGCCTGATTATCAGTAAGTTCTGTATTGTTTTGCTCTCCAGAAATTCCCATCTGAGTGCGCATATCTTTAAAAAATTGTGTATCGATATAAATTTTTTGATCAGCGGGACAATAAAAAGGACCCATGGCAGAATCTGCTGTACCACAACCAGATTTCACCATTCCATTAAACATAACTAACTTCGGTGCAATATACTGTGCACCGTTTTGTTGAAAAATTGGCGTCCAAGTATCCTCAGTATCCGCCAGAACTGTACCAACAAATGCAGTCGCTTCTTGCTGCTGAGGTGTCGGATTTTCTATAGCAGATGCTTGCTGAGCAGCTCCTTGAGAAGTCACCTGTTGGGTGGCTTGATAAGCTTGCTGTGGATCTACTCCAAAAAACTTCCATGCAATAAATGCGACGATTAATCCGAGGATACTGATCCCACCCGCTTTAACCCCGCCCCCGCCTCGACGATCTTCTAAATTATTACTGACACGACGCCCTTTCCAACGCATAGTCTTATCCTTATTTTTAAAAAAAGTAACGCTGTATAAATATGATCTGATGTATCTAAGTCTGCTGTTTCTGAATCTGCTGTATCTAAAAATTAAGATTTATTTGATTTTGAAAAAACTTTTTTTGACATCATCACAATCAACAACACCACGAGACCAGCAATAAAACCAATCACAAAGTTAATTAAAGTTGGAGTCAAAGCGCCAACAATATTACCGACAGCAGGTATGTGCTCTACATAATCCACTGAGTCTTCTGAAAAATGATGAAATAGTGGAATACCATGATTGATAATACCGCCACCCACTAAAAACATAGCGATGGTCCCTACAATCGTTAGGGTTCTCATTAATTTCGGTGCAAAAGCCAGTAAACCACGACCTATTGTTTGTTTTAAGGAAGATGTTTTTTGGACCAGATAGAGTCCTAAATCATCAATTTTGACAATCATCGCCACAAACCCATAAACACCAACAGTCATTAAAATTGCAATAAAACAAAGTGTTGCTATTTTTACCGTTAAAGTCGCCGCAGCAACTGTCCCCAAAGAAATTACAATAATTTCAGCAGATAAAATAAAGTCAGTTCGTATAGCCCCTTTGACTTTCTCTTTCTCAAAAGTGACGAGGTCTGTTTCGATGTTTATTTTTTCAATCTCAGCAACTTCAGGCGTCTTTGATTTTTTATGTTGAATGGTGTGCAATACTTTCTCAACGCCCTCATAACATAAAAAAAGACCACCGATCATTAACAACGGTGTAATCAGCCACGGAATAAAAATACTAATTAACAACGCCAGAGGAACCAAAATACATTTATTGACGAATGATCCCTTTGCCACAGCCCAAACCACGGGAAGCTCACGATCAGCTTTGACGCCACTGACTTGTTGAGCATTTAGGGCCAGATCATCACCCAGCACACCTGCCGTTTTCTTAACAGCCATTTTGCTCATGACTGCGACATCATCAAGAACTGTTGCAATATCATCCAATAGTAATAATAAGCTACTTGCCATTTTTATTATCCTCACGTTTTTTCTATTTTAATAATTCATCAGCAAGATTCTGTATGTATTTGATATTTTTTTATAGTTTTTTAATTTTATTCTTGCTGACATTAAAAAAAGAATTACCGTACAATATTGTCATTCTTATATCAAAGTAGCGCTGACTACTGTTTCAGGATTTAAAATGAGCATACAAGATAATCGTCCAGTGATTTTGACTGGCGACCGTCCAACTGGGCAACTTCACCTCGGTCATTTCGTCGGTTCATTACGTTCACGCGTAGGTTTGCAAGATTCTCATCATCAACATCTTCTTTTGGCCGATGCCCAAGCGTTTACCGATAATGCGGATAATTTTGAAAAAGTTCGTCGCAATATTATTGAAGTCGCTACAGATTATTTAGCTGTTGGTATCGATCCTACAAAAACGACAATATGTGTTCAATCAAGCCTTCCAGCTTTAAATGAACTCACTATGCTTTATTTAAACTTTGTCACTGTATCGCGTCTAGAGCGTAATCCTACGATCAAATCTGAAATTCAGATGCGTGGCTTTGAGCGTGACATCCCTGCTGGTTTCTTGTGTTATCCAGTTGCACAAGCTGCGGATATCACAGCCTTTAAGGCGTCTATCGTTCCTGTGGGTGAAGATCAAATTCCAATGATTGAACAAACGAATGAAATTGTTCGTCGAATCAATCGCCAGATCGGTCAAGACTTACTTCCTGAGTGTAAGGCTCTGCTTTCAAATATGAGTCGCTTACCTGGTTTTGACGGCAAAGCTAAAATGTCTAAATCACTTGGCAATACGATTGTTCTTGATGCTTCTGATAAAGATATTAAAAAAGCAGTTAATGCAATGTATACGGATCCAAATCATTTACGCGTTGAAGATCCAGGTCAAGTTGAAGGCAATATTGTATTCACTTACTTAGATGCATTCGATACCAATACCGAAGAAGTGAAAGAGCTAAAAGAACATTATCGTCGCGGTGGTTTAGGCGATGGTACGGTTAAAAAGCGTCTTGAAGGCGTACTTAAAGAGCTAATTACACCTATTCGTGAACGCCGCATGGAATTGGCAAAAGATCCTGACTATATTATGGATATTTTAAAGACTGGCACTGCAAAATGTCGTGATATCACTCAACAAACCTTAGATGAAGTGAAATCTGGATTAGGCGTCTTTCATTTTTAAATATTCATCTAAGATGTATAAATAAATTTCGTTTTGATATAAAAAACCTCTCTTGATGAGAGGTTTTTTAATTTTGTTCATGCGATATGTAAAATTCAGTATTTAAAAGTCCTGATTTTAACGTGAACTTACACTATTTTACCTGAAAGTAGATGATCGTTTATTTGATACTCATTATTATTACTAAACAGTTATGAACATTCCCCAATGTTCATAACATTTCTCCTTAACCGGAACTACGAAAGTAGCTTCGTTGTTATACGCACTGATCACCCCAATCATTGCGTATTTTTTTTGCTTAAAATTTGATTTGTATTCATATTTTTTATGGTTTTTTGACATCGCTTGAGATCACAAAACGCTAATCACATTATGCATATTGTTAATTATTAATACATTATCAGCATTTATTTTTATAGTGAATAAACAGTAAATTGCCATATTGGTAGATATAATTTAGTATATTTGCGCATATTACTGTATAAAAATACAAGATACATCAAATTAAAATGAATGATAAAAGTTGAGAGTTTTTTATGTGGGATCTTTTCATCCACCCTGCAAACTTATTTTTTAGCGTTAGTTTAGTTTTAATGCTCCTAATGGGCATTTGTGAATGTCTGCTCTTGATTGTCGGTGCAAGCTCTCAGGGTTTTCTTGATCAGTTTATTCCTGACTCATTATTTGACGCTCAACATCCAGATCTTAATATTCAAGCTGATCACAACATTGGGATTCAATTTTTAGATTGGCTGTATCTAGGCCGCATTCCCGTTCTCATTTGGTTTATTATTTTTCTCACCACCTACGCGCTATTTGGTTTTTTCGTTCAAGCAATTTTCTTTTATTTTACTGAACACTATTTTCCAATCTGGATTATTGCACCTGCCAGTTTAGTTCTATGTATGCCACTGGTGCGTGCTATATCTGCCATCATCGCTAAAATTATCCCTAAAGATGAAACCACAGCTATTCATAGTGATCAATTGATCGGATTAACCGCCACCATCATTATGGGTGATGCAAAACTAAATTATCCCGCCCAAGCCAAAGTTAAAGATCAATTTGGTTTAACCCATTATGTAATGGTTGAACCCGAAACAGATATTCTTTTTAAACAGGGTCAAAATGTTATTTTGACTCAAAAAACGAAAATTGGCTTTCAAGCCATTTCAACTTAATACAAACGCTTAGTGAGCACTTCATGATCAATTCTAATTTATACGAAATTTTAGTTATTGCAGGGATTATTTTAATTGCATTCGTTATTGTGGGAACCATTATTGCCCGGCTTTATAAACGCTCTAGTAAAGAGGTGTCTTTTGTCCGTACTGGTTTTGGCGGTGAAAAAGTCATTTTAGGTGGCGGTGCCATCGTGTTACCTGTGTTACATGAAGTCATTCCTGTAAATATGAATACGTTACGTTTGGAAGTGAAACGTGCTGCTGATCAGGCTTTGATTACTAAGGATCGTATGCGTGTTGATGTTGCTGCTGAATTTTATGTTCGAGTCAAACCAACTGAAGAATCAATTGCAACTGCAGCACAGACATTGGGTAAAAAAACCATGCAACCCGATGAGTTAAAATCATTGGTTGAAGGTAAATTTGTCGATTCATTACGTTCTGTTGCAGCTGAAATGGCAATGGAAGAGCTACATGAAAAGCGTGTGGATTTCGTACAAAAAGTACAACAAGCAGTTTCTGAAGAGTTATTTAAAAATGGTCTCGAACTAGAAACTG
>JAHLFF010000079.1 GCA_018883945.1 Candidatus Acinetobacter avistercoris | reverse complement strand
AATTAATCCACCTGATGCAGTCAATGGTGGTGGCGGGAAATGGTATCGTTATGTGTTGCCATCGCAGTGGATTAAGGATGCTTGGCAGTAAGCTGATCAATGAGAAATTGAAAGAGATTTAATTTCAAATGCCGGTAAGAAAGAAAAGTAAATTTGAACAATGGTTTTCATTTAGTCGACATCAGCGTCGTTTTGGCGCTGAAAAAATTTATGCGCAATTTGGTCAAGCCGATTTAGATCAATTAAAAAATACCATAATTGACGGGGATCAACTTCAATATACGCATGGTTCGGCCAAAGATCTTAATGAGCATATTGAACAACTCAAACAAGAGTTTGTAGGGCAGTCTGCTTTAAATCATTTCCATGCCAGTCTGATTGTTCTCATTCGCCGTGAAGTTGATACGCAAAATAATTATGAAAAATTCAAGGCATTATGGTTAGCTGAACGAGATTTTCTTATACAGTCATTGAACATGCGCTGGCTGATTTCAGCATGTGATACTTTTATTGATTTTGACGAAGATGTAACTTTAAAAGCGATCTTGATGAATGCTGTGGTATTGATCAACACCATAAAACTGCAAGAAACTGAAAGGTTTTTATGTGATCAGTCTTTAATTGTAAATCAAGATCATCAGCAGTTATTGCAGCAACAGCGTTATGCCTTGTTTGATGGGACTTCTGCATTTGCAGTTGGAACAGATGATACTTTACGTAATATGCGTTGGCGGCTGGAGCCAATATGTAAAGCTCATGAGCTTGGTCAAATCGTGATGGAGATTTTTGATCGTCTTCAACTTGAGCAGAATGAGAATGTTTATTCACGTTTTAAACAGCGTCACACTCGTGAAAAAACGAGATGGTGGTAATTGTGAATATCTTGATTATTAATTTAAAAACCTCAAAAAACCGATTAGAGTTTCAAAAAAAACAATTTGAAAAATTGGGATTGCATTTTGACGTCTTAGAAGCCTTCTCTGTTGCAGATTTAAGTGAACAACAATATCAAGATTTGGGTTTCGGTTGGCAAAGGCCTTTACGTAAAGTAGAAGTCGCATGTTTTTTGAGTCATCAAAAAGCTTGGGAAGAGGTTTTAAAAAGTAATCAACCTTGTCTCATTCTTGAAGATGATGCTGTACTCGCTTTAAATACGAAAGAAATTTTAAAAGCAATCGAGCATCATCAGATTCAAGATGTCGATTTAATTAATCTAGAAGTGAGAAGTCGTAAAAAAATTATTAGCCGGGCACCTGTATTCACTTTAGATGATGTCCAGCTTAAATTATATAGTTTGTATCAAGATCGCACTGGAGCTGCAGGTTATATTCTCTATCCAAGTGGCGCACAAAAGTTATTAAAACGTTTGGCAAAGACAGCGCCCGCAATTGCAGACGGATTTATATTCTCTGCTTATGAGTTGCAATGTTTACAAGCTGAGCCAGCTGCTATCATTCAAGAAGATCAACTTGCTGCTTATGGTCTGATAGCACAAGAATGTTTTGATTCAACCATAGGTCGCTCTGAACATTTCAAGCCTGAATTTCATTCAATTGTTGAGAAAATTAAATTTAAAAAAAGGCGATTGGCCGGGCAGATGGTGATGGCGATACGATATTTGCAGGTCATGGGAAAAGCAGAAAAAAGATTGATTAACCTAGATCAAGAAAGATTTATTCAGGATTAGTGCTTCATGAAAAAAACAATCGTATTAGCCATTTTTACTTTACAGGGAAATGGCGCTGAACGGTTTGCTTTAACCTTGGCAAAAGGTTTAATTGATGCAGGTCATGATGCACATATTGTTTATTTTAAAAACATTATTGATTTACCGATCCCTGAAGGCGTAAAACTTCACTTTTTTGATTATCAAAAGTATCGTGCGATTCCAAAATTCATGCGAGCCAGTTTGGCAGCAAAAGCGTTTGATCGGTTTGTGATTCAAAATATTGGGACCCCTGATCTTGTTCTATCAAACTTATTTCCTGTTGATTTTGTATTATCAAAAAGTCAGTTGCCGAATGTTCACTTAGTCATTCATAACACGACGAGTTTGGAATATGGTGAAAGATTAGCGGGAATGAGAAAACAGCTAGATAAAGTTTATTTAGCCAAGCCTTGTGTGGCTGTGAGTAAGGGTGTCGAAAAAGACTTTATTGAAATATTTGGTTCAAAAAGTCGGATCACTACAATTTATAACCCGATTGATGTTGAACAGGTTGTTTCAACATCAAATGAATATATCCCTGATATTGAAAAACCGTATATTGTAAATGTTGGAAAATTTAAGCAGCAGAAGCGACATGATATTTTAATTAAAGCTTATGCAAAAGCTAATGTTCAAGAAAAACTGGTTTTGGTCGGGACCGGTGAGCTATTAGAAGCTTCTAAAAAATTGGTTAAAGATTTAGGTATTGAAGATAAGGTGATTTTTACAGGCTTCAAAAAAAATCCCTATCCATATATGAAGCATGCAAAGTTGATGGTTTTATCATCTGATTTTGAAGGCTTGGGGTTAGTAATTTTAGAAGCTTTAGCTTTGGGGACTCCTGTTATTAGTACTGATTG
>JAHLFF010000078.1 GCA_018883945.1 Candidatus Acinetobacter avistercoris | reverse complement strand
ATACTAATGTCACATGCGCATATGCAGGGCGGCGAAACTTCAGACTCTGAACGTCCGATTATTATTGGTAATGAAGAAGCCTTATCGACGACACTTTTTGATGATGTCATTGATTATGTGGCGCTTGGACATTTACATAAACCGCAAAAAGTTGGACAGGATCATATTCGCTATAGTGGCTCCCCGATTCCCTTATCGTTTAGTGAAATTAACTATAAACACCAAATCGTTGACGTGACGATTGATCCATTGCTTCAAGACGAATCACGTTTTCAATTTACTCCGATTCATGCGCCGCGTTCTTTGCAACTGCATAAAATTAAAGGAGAGCTAAATGAGGTTTTTGAACAACTGAAAAATCTAGCCACAGGTGAAATTGATAATATTGATCATCGTGAATATGTCGATATCGAATATCATACCCTCACGCCTCCCCAGCCGAATTTAAGACATTTACTTGAACAAGCACTGCCCAAAAATCGTTATCGCTTGGTGAGAATCGCACGCCAATATTTAGCATCTGATCAAGCTAATCTGCAGAATACGAAAATCAGTTTGCAACCGCCTACACCTGAAAAATTGTTCAAACAAATTTGGGACAAACAAGGCTATTCCAATGATGATGCTGTGTATCAAGATTTTATAAGTCTGGTAGATGCCGCACAAAAATCTCTCGAAGACGAAAAAACGCACTAAGGATTGCCATGAAAATTTTATCTATTCGCATAAAAAATTTGGCATCACTTGCAGGTGAGCACTTCATCGACTTTGAGAGTGACCCCTTAGCCAGTGCTGGACTAATCGCAATTGTCGGCAAAACAGGTGCTGGTAAATCCACCATTTTAGATGCCATGTGTTTGGCCTTGTTTAATAAAATACCCCGACTTAAAGACAGCGATGGCAAACTGACCGATGTCGATGGATCTGAGCTTTTAACCAATTCGCCTTTAACTGTATTACGCCGTGGTACTGCACATGGTTTTGCTGAGCTATGTTTCGTCGCACAAGATCAAAAACATTACTTAGCACGATGGGAAATTAAACGTTCACGCGAAAAAATTGATGGCAAACTACAAAGCGTACAGCGTTATTTAAAATGTGTAACAGATGGCGTGGTGGTTGCCGATAAAACCAAAGCTGTAGATGACAGCATCAAGAAAATCAGTCAACTCAGTTTCGAGCAATTCACTCGTGCTGTCTTACTCGCACAGTCTGAAGTGACCGCTTTTCTAAAAGCCCGTGACAATGAACGTGGTGAACTACTTGAATATCTAACCAATTCGAATATTTTTGGGAAAATTGGTCAGTTGGCCTATGACAAGACCAAACAAATCGCCAATCAACGAAAAGAACTTGAAAATGTACTTGGACATATCGAAATTTTATCCGATGAGGACTTGGCTACGAGCACAGCTGAGTTTACTGAATGCAATACTCAATTAAAAAAACTCGAATATGAAAAAACAGCATTAGAAAAACATCAGCATTGGTTTGAGCGTAAACAAAAATTGGATGACGATATCATCCATAAACAAAAGCATTACGATGAGCAACTGAAAACTCAACTGGCATTAACGGCTCAGAAAGAGCAACTCACTCAGCTCGAGATATTTTCAGATATTCGCCCAGTGGTGTTTCAAAAACAACAGCTAGACAAAAATTTATCCACTCTTGAACCGCAAATTCAAAGCAGCCAAAAGGCTTTTGATCTTTCCACTGTTGAGTTTGATGCTGAAAAACAGTGCTACATTAATGCAGAACAAGCACTGAATAATATTCAAAATTTTGAACAACAATATCAAACTGAACTTGCTGAAGTTCGTAAATGCGTACTGGCACGTGATGCGATAGCAGATGAATATAAAAAAATCAAAAACAAAACAATCATATTAAATCAAAATTTATCGCCACTGCTTGAGCAACAGCAAAAGCTTGACGCATCCATTCAACGTGCCAACCATGAAAAGTCACAACTTCAACAACAGCTTCAAGACAGCCAACAATATATTGAACTTGATCACGGGTTACATGCTCATATTCAGCAACTCAATCATTTTATTCAACATCATCAAAAAATTGAACAGCAACTGGGAAGTTTATCTGAAGCCAAAAAAACAGTGACAGCGCAGCAGATCCAACTCCAGAAAATGCGTGATCAGTACGGCGCAGTTGAACAGATTCAAACGCAAATTCAAACTTTAAGACATTCACGAGAACAAAAAATTCAGCAATTGAGTCAGCTGGAAAAATTTCAGCAAAACATTAAACAGTGGTCTGAATTAATACAACTATCAGCAGATCTTACTCAAACACTTCGCGATACCGATAAACGTTCAAAACAATTAAATGAAATCGTGCAAACCACGGAATCCGCTTTTCAAAATATTAAAATTGAACGCGCTCAGTTGCAAAAAACCTTGCAACAACAGCGTTTACTACATAGTGAAAATATTGAAAAGCTTCGTGCTGAATTGCAGTTAGATGAACCGTGTCTAGTGTGTGGCAGCACAGAGCATCCATATAGCACAGAAGATTCAAGCGTGTCTAAAGCGCTGTTTGAGTTACAACAGCAGCAAGAACAACAAGCTGAAAGCAAAGAGCAGGAAGCATTCAACACATGGCAAGTGAACTTACAGGCACTGACGCAATTAAAAACTGAAATTTCACAATACCAAGCACATCTTCAACAGCAACATGACGCCTCCATTCAGCTCAAGACTGAGCTCAGTGAAAAAGCCAAAATATTGGGATTAGAAATAAATTTTGAACTGGATCAAGTCACTTTAGAACATCATATTCAAAGTATTCATGCTCAATGGTCTTTGGACACACAAAGTTTTGATCAACAGTGTCAGCAATTAGAACAAGCTGTAAAAGATCAGAATACATTGAAACAGCAGCTTCAAGATTCACAATACTTATTATCCAATGCTGAACAACTTCAACAGCAAGTTCAACATATAGTGCAATGTCTCAGTACTCGTGAATTGGAGCAATGGCACATACAGGCTACGTTCGTTGCAAAATCAATATACGCTCAACTACAAAAACGTGCAGAGACACTTGCTCAACGAGACAGTCTGAATAAGAATTTAGAAACTGATGAGCAAAACTTAAATGTGCTTAAAACCAACATTAACCATTTAAATCAACAGATTTTAGAACATGAGCAATCATTAAAAGAGACCTCTGAAAAAGGTCTAAAAAATACTGAAGCCGCTAATCAACTCATTTTAACCATGACGGGATTGCAAGAAATTAAACCCAATGAATGGCTCAATGAACATGATCAAAAGCGACAGCATGCGCAACGGCTTTATACAGATTCAAAGCAAAAATTTGAACAGATCCGAATCCAGCACGAACAGCAAAAAAATGGTTTGGAGCAACTCAAAGTTCAACAATTGCAAATCCAAAGTTCACTCTTCAGTTTGAGTGAGCAGATTACACATTGGTTGCAACAGCATCCGAACTTTGATCTCGAAAAATTGATTGAACTCAGTCAAATTAGCCCTACCCAAGAGCAACACATTCGTTTAAGTATTCAAACCAATGAACGCTTGGTCAATGAAGCCTTATCTGCTTTAAGAACCATGCAAGAGCAATTGATAGAGCACGAACAGCATAAGCCGGAAATCACCTTTTACGACTTAAAATCATGTGTTGAGCACAACCTTGAAGCCTTAAAGGTGCAGCAAGATTTACGAGATCGATTGAAGTCAAAATTAGATATGCACCAATCGAATCTTGATAAACAAAAACAATTTGCGCAGCAGATTCAAGAAATACAACACGAAGAACACCGCTGGGGCAAAATTTCTGGGCTAATGGGAGATGCCCACGGCAAACGATTCCGTGACTATGCTCAGCAATACAATCTCGATATCCTCATTGAACATGCCAATCAACAATTGACGCTTTTATCACAGCGCTATACGCTAAAACGCTTAGACAATTCACTCAGTCTTGCGATTATTGACCATGACATGGATGGAGAAATGCGTTCAGTGTCTTCTCTTTCTGGTGGTGAATCGTTCCTCACTGCCCTCGCCTTATCACTGGCGATTGCAAATATGGCTTCAGGCTCAATGAAGATTGAATCTTTATTTATTGATGAAGGTTTTGGAACGCTCGATGCCTCATCACTTCATATGGTCATGAACGCTTTAGATCAATTGCAGAGCCAAGGCCGTAAAGTGGTATTGATCTCTCATATTCAAGAAATGCATGAGCGTATTCCAGTACAGATTCAAGTCAGAGCGTTAGGAGCAGGTGCAAGTCATATTGAAGTCGTTGGATAATCTAAAAAGCCCTCATTGGCATTGAAGCCAATCAGAGGGCTTTAGCGATTTAACGATTTAACGATTTAACGATTTAACGATTCTTGATGATATTAATAGAGTCATCTCAGTTAAATGATGACGAAACTAAATGATCTCGAAAATGTCTAATTAAAATTATTGAATCTCTAGTTTGAATAATCTCGTGCACCAAACAATGCCGTACCGACACGAACCATGGTCGAACCCGCAGCAATAGCCTCATTCATATCGCCTGACATACCCATACTTAAGGTATCCCAAAACTCAGGTTTTGCATGGTGTTCACGCATATTCTCAAATAATATTTTTGCGTCGTTAAAAGCTTGAGTATTATTGGGCGCGGGAATCACCATTAAGCCACGTAAATTTAAATTCGGTAATGAACTAATTGAATCGACCAACGCTGCTACCTCTGCTGGCTGACAGCCATCTTTGCTTTCTTGAGCATCAATATTCACTTGCAAGCAAATATTCAGTGGCTCTGGATTTCCTTCGCGCTGATTCGATAAACGTTCTGCAATTACCAATCGATCAACGCCATGCACCCATGCAAATTTTTCTGCCAAATGCTTGGTTTTATTGCGCTGTACATGACCAATAAAATGCCATTCAATATCTAAGTCTTGAAGCGCTTCAATTTTATCTAATGCTTCTTGTAGATAGTTTTCGCCAAACAAGCGCTGACCTGTTTGATACATCTCGCGTAGAGCATCATGTGGATGTGTCTTTGAAACTGCCAATAACTCAACTTCAGATGCGACTCTGTGCGCGTTTTTACAAGCCACTTGAATGTGATCTAGTACCCGTGTTCTTGCTTGTTGAAGACTATTCATTGACAGATTTCTCATTTAATTCATGTTTTTTCCTTTCCTAATAGACTAACTGTTGGTTAAGCTAGCGGAAAGCATTATTATTCTAACAAAATAATACGATTTATATAAATTTGGGGATTATATGGACATTACAGAATTACTGGCTTTTTCAGTCAAAAATGGCGCATCTGATTTACACCTATCTGCGGGTATGCCGCCCATGATCCGAGTGGATGGTGAGGTTCGTAGAATCAATCTTCCAGCACTCGAACATAATGAAGTCCATCGTTTAATTTATGACATCATGAATGATAAACAGCGACGTGATTATGAAGAAAAATTAGAAACTGACTTTTCATTTGAAGTGCCCGGTCTTGCTCGCTTCCGTGTCAATGCTTTTACTCAAAATCGCGGTGCAGGCGCTGTTTTTCGTACGATTCCATCGAAAGTTCTCTCGATGGAAGATCTGGGTATGGGACAAATTTTTAAAGACATTTGTGAATATCCTCGCGGAATCGTCTTGGTCACGGGTCCAACTGGTTCAGGTAAATCTACAACACTTGCAGCGATGATGGATTATATTAATGAAAATCGCTATGACCATATTTTGACTGTTGAAGATCCTATCGAGTTTGTTCATGAATCTAAAAAGTGTCTGATTAATCAGCGTGAAGTCCATCGTGATACGCATGGTTTTAATGAAGCTTTACGCTCTGCTTTACGTGAAGATCCAGACATTATTTTGGTCGGTGAAATGCGTGACTTAGAAACCATTCGCTTAGCCCTTACCGCAGCGGAAACAGGCCACTTAGTCTTTGGCACCCTACACACAACCTCTGCAGCAAAAACCATTGACCGTATTATTGATGTCTTCCCTGCAGAAGAAAAAGACATGGTTCGAGCGATGCTATCGGAATCACTTCAAGCTGTTATTTCACAAACCCTGCTTAAAAAAACGGGCGGTGGTCGTGTAGCTGCTCATGAAATTATGATTGGCATTCCCGCTATCCGAAATCTCATTCGTGAAAATAAAGTTGCACAAATGTACTCATCCATTCAAACAGGCTCCAACTATGGCATGACTACACTGGATCAAAGTTTAAAAAACTTGGTCGCTAAAGGAACTATCAGTGCACAAGTTGCAAGAACAGCAGCGAAGCAACCTGAGTCTTTTTTATAGTCGTTAAATGACAATCTCTGGGGAATAAAAATGGATTTTAATGATCTGCTTGAAATGATGATCACACATAAAGCATCTGACTTATTCATCAGTGCTGATGTTGAACCTTCTATGAAAATAAATGGAGAAATAAATCCTGTTTCTAAAACAAAATTAACAAGTGAAATCGTCGCTAAACTCATTCAGTCAATAATGACCGAAAAACAAAAACAAGAATTTAAGAACACCCGAGAATGCAACTTTGCCATTTCTAATAAAGATAAAACCGCAAGATTTCGAGTCAGTGCGTTTCAACAACGTGAACAACCAGGCATGGTTCTAAGACGGATTGAAACTGAAATTCCAACGTTGGAAGAACTCAGACTCCCGCCTATTCTTAAAGAACTTGCTATGTCTAAGCGCGGCATTATTATCTTTGTCGGTGGAACGGGAACAGGTAAATCAACATCCCTCGCAGCGGTCATTGGTTATCGGAATCAAAATTCCAAAGGCCATATTATTACCATTGAAGATCCGATTGAGTTTATTCACCAACATGCGGGCTGTATTATTACCCAACGTGAAGTGGGTATAGACACAGACTCTTACGAAGTTGCGCTGAAAAATACATTACGCCAAGCACCCGATGTGATTTTGATCGGTGAAATTCGCTCTCGGGAAACGATGGATTATGCATTGGCCTTTGCTGAAACAGGACATTTGGTGCTTGCCACCTTGCACGCGAACAACGCGAATCAGGCCATTGATCGGATTATTCACTTTTTTGATACTGACCGTCATAGCCAAGTGTTCATGGATTTATCTTTGAACTTAAAAGCTATTATTGCTCAACAATTGGTAGTCGATTATTCAGGAAGCTCTCGACATGCTGCCATTGAGGTTTTAATAAACTCTCCATTGATCGCAGACTTGATTCGTAAAGGTGAGATTCATGAAATCAAAGAGCTCATGCAGCGATCTCGCGA
>JAHLFF010000077.1 GCA_018883945.1 Candidatus Acinetobacter avistercoris | reverse complement strand
GCCCAACGCAGTCCGACCCAATTCGACACCAAAGGCCAACTGCCAGACACCAAAAAACTGGCAGGAATAAGATCCTAAGAAGTGCAAGGCGAAGGCTTTGGCCAACTCAGATTCGATGACACCACTGGACAAATCAGCACCCAACTGCAAAACAGCCATGGTGCAACCCAGCTGAATCTCGGTAACCTCAGCCATCCTAAAGAAACCTCAGAAAGCGAAGGACGCGGAGAAGGCTTCGAACTCAGAACCGACCAATGGGGTGGAATACGAGCAGGGCAAGGCTTACTTCTCAGCACACATAAACAAGACCAAGCGACAGGCACGCACCTTGATGCCAAAGAAGCGAAGAGCCAACTCGAAGGTAGCCTCAACAACAGTAAAGCCTTAAGTGAAGTCGCTAAGAATCAGCAGACGGATCCTTTGGAAGTGTTGGATAGATTAAAAGATTTTCTTGATCAAATTGAAAAAGGTGAAAAAGACAAAGCTGATGCGTTTAAACAAGCATTAATGATACTGGCTTCACCAAACTCAATCGCACTTGCAAGCAATGAAGATATTCATATATCGGCAGACGGTCAGATCAGTCACAGTGCTGGCGATAGCATCAACATTTCCACGCAAAAGTCCTTGATCGGGCATGCATCTAAGAAGATTAGTTTGTTTGCAGCGCAAGAAGGTGCACGACTTTATGCAGCTAAGGGCAAGATTGAGATTCAAGCGCAAGGGGATGCGTTAGATGTGATTGCGCGTAGAGCTGTGCAAGTCATTTCGACTGAAGATGTCATTGAATTCAAGAGTCCGAAAGAAATCATTTTAACTGCCGGTGGCTCGCAACTCAAAATCAATGGATCGGGAATCTTCTCGACTACAGGTGGGAAGTTTGAGGTTAAAGCGGGGCAACATCAGTTTATTGGTGGAGCTAAAGTAAATAATTCAATTAATTTGTTACCACAAATTAATTCAAACGAAACAATAGTGAAAAAAATACTTTTGGATGTTGGAACTAATAAAGTTTTACCATATAGAAAAGTGAGAATAACTACCGTTAATGATGAAACTATTTTGACTGAATCAGATGCAAATGGTTATGTTCCAAATCATGTTGGGAATTATAAGTTTTTAGAGGTATTACCTGAGGAAAATATTACATATTTGTCTGAGAGCTTTAATAAGCAACAAGTACTTCATAAGCTAAACAAAGTAGAGAATATTTTTTCAGATTCCGTATATCCTGTGCCAGCAGATCAAGTTACTAAGAATAAATATATTCAGTCTGTAACTAATAAAAATCCAACTTTTGCCCAACGTATACAAACAGAAAAAGCTAATGGTTTTCAATTAGATGCTGTTCCAGATGTACCGCAAGGAGCTGTTCTGGAAAAGATAGACATTTTGGTTAATCGAATTCATGCATCATCCTCGAAATTGGATGCGTTAATGTGGTTTCAAAATACTGCATCAAATGCATATACGATGGAGTCTAAAAAATTAATCATAGATAAGGGGTATTTCCCCAAAAAATATTTTTATGTATTTACTCATGGGGGCTTTGATGGAAAGGGGGATGGAATGTTGGAGCAAAATTTTAATCCATTAGCACCTAAGTATATTACTGATGCTAAAATTCTACTTAGAGAAATGAAGAAAAAAGGATTTAAGAAGCAACCAGTAATGTTACTTGCTTGTCAACAAGGTAATCGAACAACAAGTATGGGTGAGAAACTATCGAAACTACCTGGTGTGGGTACAGTTTATGGTCCAACATCTTTAACTTGGTGGGCTACAACTGCTGATAAACCGTTTAAAGGAATTTACCCGCGATTTTTAAAAGCTCGTGAGTCTAAAATGGTTAAAGAGTTAGCTGGTGCCTTGAGGGTTTTTAATCTTGCAAAGATTGGTGAAGGGGATGCTCCAAAAAATCCTCCTTCTCCTGCTCCAAATCGTGGTGATAAGTCCTTATACACTGTGAAAGATGGTGATACATTGTCCAGAATTGCAAGTAATTATTCGACAACTTGGCAGAAAATATGTGATATAAATGGTATTCCTTATGGGAAAGCAAATAATCTTAAAGTTGGTCAAAAACTAAAGCTGCCGAAAAGTTGATTTTAATGAAATATTTTTTATTGATTAGTTGTATATTTCTAACAGCATGTAATAACAATGAGAGTCCAAAGAATCGTATAGTGGAAAATACTATGAAAAGTGAAGAATTACTTAAAAGCAATTCTGAATGGGATGTAAAAGAAACTATTACTGTTTATGAAAATTATAACTCTGTAAATGATGAGGAGTTACTCGTTAGAAAGGCAAGTAATGGACATTTAGGAGCACAATTAGTTGCTTTAAAATTGCGGCAAGATGATGAAATGGAAAGAAATTTACCCGTTAATCTTAATGTAAATGAATTTTATGATTTAGGTTTAAAAGGACAGCCACTTGCAGCTTCGTATGCAGCTTCATCAATTGATGAAGTTGATGAAGTTAAAGCGATTAAGAATATTGATGAGGTAATTAAGGTCCAGCTAAAGCTTATACAGACCTCAATATTAGAGGGGGGGCTTGGAAATTTCCCATTTTATGTAAGCTTACTACTTTTAAAAGAAAATGAATCTTCAAAAATTGATAATGATTGGGTAATTGATAAAAAAAATGTATCAAAATTATCGAATCAAGAATTGCAAAATATTGTAAATATGAATAAATATTTAGCGAAAGTTGGTTATGACATAACCCCCATTTATTTTATGCAAATGTACTATTTTGGATATGGTGTAAATAAAGATTTCGTTGAGTCATGTGCTTGGGCAAAAAATGTGGATCAAACTTTAATTAATCGTGAATTGATAAATTTAATCAAGAAAATTGAGTCAGAAAAATTATCGACTGAACAAGAAATACAATGTAAAGCATTAACGGAACGCTATAAAGACTATCTCAAACATGATTATGCAAATTGGTTGCAAAGAGATTCTATTGTTTATAAGAGTCAAGCTCAGAAAATTCTAGATGAGTATAATATCAAATTCTAAAATTTATGATTTTGAATATCACTAATATGTAATCACATAACGCTTGCTGCGAAATGAAAATATTGGAAAATTTCCTTAAGTCCATTTGAGGTAAAATGCTAATTCATCTTACTTCCTTTAATAATTTGAATCTATTTTGCACTTCATTTTAGAAGCTAAGTTAGGATACGAACAAGATAATTGTGCTGAACTATGTATAAAACATTATGTATAATCAATTGTTAAGGACTTTTCCTATAAATAATTCTTTAAAGTATTGTTTATATCTAATTTTTTTACTTTCTTAGATTATCGTTTGAAGTGCAACACCATGTTGTTGGCATAATACCTGACTCGGACTTTTAAAGCCGAGTCTTTTTCTTGGACGTTGATTCAAACGTTGAGTGATTTCTGAAATATACTCATCCGTG
>JAHLFF010000076.1 GCA_018883945.1 Candidatus Acinetobacter avistercoris | reverse complement strand
AAGGCTGTATGGGCTGCTTCCACGGCCTGGTTGACTTCCTGTTCGGTGGCCTGAAAGAAGTCAAAAGTCAGGGCTTCACCGGTGCTGGCATTCAGGCTTTTCAGGACTTTATCACCTGCAGCGCTACGGGTACCCGCTATAAAGTTGTGGCCAATTGTATTCATAATATTAATTCCTTAAAGAGTAATGATTGAGCCAATTGGTAGTTCAGGTTGAGTAGATGCGAGTTTATTTATCAATGGTTGACCAAACTCTTTCATTTCAATTTCAAATTCATCACCAATTTCAGCTTTCATACCGTCTGCAAAAGACAGTGTGGCTGTTCCGAAATAATGAATATGGACATCCCCAGGCTTGAGGAACTGTTGGTATTTGAAATGGTGATATTCAAGATTAGTCAGGCTATGACACATATTGTCTTCACCTGAAAGAAACTCTTTTTCCCAGATCACTTCACCATTACGTTTCAGCCGGCTTTTACCTACCAAATGTTTAGGCAGATCTCCCGTTCTTAATTCCGGACCATAACTGCAAAAACGTAATTTTGAATGTGCAAGATATAAATAATTACGGCGTTCCATCACATGATCTGAATATTCATTGCCTAGTGCAAAACCAATACGATACGGTTTTAAATCCGGGCCAATCACATATAAACCGGCAATCTCAGGTTCTTCACCACCATCTTCAGCAAAAGGAGGCAATGGTAATTCTTTCCCAGGACGTACAACAATTGAGCCATCCCCTTTATAAAACCATTCTGGTTGTGCTCCTACTTGACCCTCTATAGGTTTGCCTTTTTCTAGTCCCCATTGAAACATACGCATGGTATCTGTCATCGAAGCCGGATCATTCAGGTTTTGTTGATGCATCTTGTCGCGTGCGGATGCTGATCCTAAATGGGTTAATCCTGTTCCTGAAATAAAACAATGTGCTGCATCAGGATGATCCAATGGTGGCAAAACCTGGTGATTTTCTAACAGCTCAGCATAGTTATAATGTTGTTCTGCAAAACCTAATACCTCAACTTGCTTTTCAAGCGAAAGACCTTTTTCGATTGCTAACAATGCAAGCTCACGTACAGTAGTCACTCTATTAACCTGAAATACCTGATTGTTTTCTACGACACCTATTGCACGCTGATTAGAATGATCTTCAAACTGAATAATATTCATGCTGCTATCCTTTAGCATTTTCACTAATGTTCATTGTTTTAGATTTTTGGGTCTCAAATTTTGCATAGACGAAATATGTCAAAATCAAACCAAAAATCATGACGATTGTTAAAAAGTACAAACCTGAAGCCATGTTGCCGGTGTATTGCTTCAATAAGCCAATTCCAAAAGGACCGATATAGCCACCCAAATTTCCAACTGAGTTAATAAGAGCAATACCTGCTGCTGCGCTGGCACCTGTCAAGAAGCGTCCAGGAAGTGTCCAAAATACGGCTGTGGTAGAAAATAGACAGAATGCAACAACAGAAAGAGCGATCAATTGCATAACAGGAGAAGTTAGCCATGCACTAAAGAACATGCCACAAGCACCTAAGGCATATAAGAAGCTCAGGTGTCCATAACGGTCATTTAACTTATCTGTACTGCGGGGAATAATAAGTAAACCAATAATCCCGAATACATAAGGAATACTTGAGAGAAAGCCTACTTGTAAATCTGAACCACCACTAAACTGCTTGATAATGGTGGGTAACCAGAGATTTAAGCCATAAATGCTTAAAGTGACGGGTAGATAATACAAAGCAAGAGTCAATACACGCTTATCTTTTAAAGCATGAAGCGGATTTCCATGACGTGTTTGATCATATTCAGCTTCATCTTTAATCAGCTCATTACTCAACCAAGTTTTTTGTTCATTACTCAGCCACTTAACACTATTAATTTTTTCTGGAAGATAGAGAAGTGTTGGCCAGGCAAGTAAGACTGCTGGTAAACCTACTACAATAAATAACCACTGCCAGCCATGCATATTGGCGATACCGTCCATGCCCAATAATGCACCTGCCAAAGGTCCGGCTACCATCATGGCAATCGGCTGAGAAAGAATAAACATCCCCATGATTTTTCCACGATGGCGCACTGGATACCATTGGGTGATTAGATATAGTACTCCCGGAAAGAAGCCAGCTTCAGCGACACCGAGTAAAAATCTGAGGATATAAAAACTGTAAGGTCCTTGAATGAGTGCCATTGCCATGGTGATTAGCCCCCATGTAAGCAGAATTCGTGCGAACCACTTTCTTGCGCCAAACTTGTCTAAGAGTAGATTACTTGGCACCTCAAATAAGAAATAACCAATAAAGAATAAACCTGCACCTAATCCATAAGCCGCATCACCTATTCCTACATCTGCACCCATATGTAAATGGGCAAAACCGACTGCTGCACGATCAATATAAGCAACTAAATATAAGACCACTAAAGCGGGGATTAGCTTAAATGTTACCTTCCTGATGACATCCTTCTCGAATTCCATATTCGACTCCATTTTCCATTTCTAGTTTTAGCTTCATGCTGAAGGAGGAATTTACCAGAATAAAATATAGTATTACTATTTAAATTGTAAACCCTTTTAAAAGGATTTTATTTACTGTATTTTAGTTTTAATGTTTTTAATAGTAATACTATATAGGGATATAGAAATGTCTAACAAACAACCTTTACGCTCAGCTGCATGGTTTGGGACAACCGATAAAAATGGATTTATGTATCGTAGTTGGATGAAAAATCAGGGGATTCCAGATCACGAGTTTGACGGACGACCAATTATTGGTATTTGTAATACCTGGTCAGAACTCACACCTTGTAATGCACATTTCCGTAAAATTGCTGAGCATGTCAAAAAAGGTGTTTTAGAAGCTGGCGGCTTTCCGGTTGAGTTCCCGGTTTTCTCCAATGGAGAATCTAACTTACGCCCTACTGCGATGCTTACCCGTAACTTAGCCAGTATGGATGTAGAGGAAGCAATTCGTGGTAATCCCATCGACGGCGTTGTCTTGTTAACAGGTTGTGATAAAACGACTCCTGCTTTGCTCATGGGTGCTGCAAGTTGTGACGTTCCTGCAATTGTGGTGACAGGCGGTCCTATGCTGAATGGCAAACATAAGGGTAAAGATATCGGTGCGGGTACTATCGTCTGGCAGATGCATGAGGAATTAAAAGCAGGAAAAATTGATTTAAATGAATTTTTATCAGCTGAATCTGGTATGTCACGTTCAGCAGGAACCTGTAATACCATGGGCACAGCTTCTACAATGGCATGTATGGCAGAAGCTTTAGGGACCTCATTACCCCATAATGCGGCAATCCCTGCGGTAGATTCTCGCCGTTATGTATTGGCGCATTTATCTGGTATGCGTATTGTAGATATGGTGAAAGAAGATCTGCGTCTTTCTAAAATTTTAACTAAAGAAGCTTTTGAAAATGCTATCAAAGTTAATGCTGCAATTGGCGGTTCAACCAATGCTGTTATTCATCTGAAAGCAATTGCTGGCCGAATTGGGGTTGATCTGGAACTGGATGACTGGAACCGTGTGGGTCGCGGTATGCCCACAATTGTTGATTTGCAGCCCTCAGGGCGCTTCCTGATGGAAGAATTTTATTATAGTGGTGGATTGCCAGCAGTATTACGTCGTATGGGTGAAAATAATCTACTTCCCCATCCTCAAGCATTAACCGTCAATGGTCAATCGATCTGGGAAAATTGCCAAAACTCCCCTATCTACAATGATGAAGTGATTCGTCAAATTGATAACCCACTTCGTAATGATGGTGGGATGTGTATTCTTAAAGGTAATTTGGCACCAAAAGGCGCTGTATTGAAACCGTCTGCGGCCTCCCCGGAATTAATGAAACATCGTGGACGTGCTGTAGTCTTTGAAAACTTTGATGACTATAAGGCACGTATCGTTGATCCAGATCTTGATGTAGACGAAACCTGTGTCTTGGTACTCAAGAATGCCGGTCCAAAAGGTTATCCAGGCATGGCAGAAGTCGGAAATATGGGATTACCTCCAAAAATTCTGGCAAAAGGAATTACCGACATGGTTCGTATTTCTGATGCACGAATGAGTGGTACTGCATATGGCACGGTAGTCTTGCATGTTGCACCAGAAGCTATGGCCTGTGGTCCTTTGGCCGCTGTTCAAAATGGTGACTATATTGAACTCGATGCTTATGCCGGAAAATTACACCTGGATATTTCTGATGAAGAATTGCAGCAACGTTTAGCTAATTTACCAGAACCACCAAGACCAAGCTTTATTGGGGGCTATCGTCAGCTCTATGTAGATCATGTACTTCAGGCAGATCAAGGCTGTGACTTTGATTTTCTGGTAGGTTGCCGAGGCTCTGAAGTACCCCGACATTCACATTAAGTGCCTAAAATTTAGATGATCTTGTGAAATCATAAGGTCATCTATACCATAATGAGATCATAAATGGTCAATTGTAAAATATGAGTAATGCCGACTATAAAAATCCTGTTCCAAGTAAAAGCCAACATGCTCTTATTGTTCAGCAATTAGGTCTAAAAATAGTATCTGGCGAAATACCGGAAAATGCAAAATTGCCTTCAGAGGCAGAGTTATGTGAAGAATTTCAAGTCAGTCGACCGGTATTTCGTGAAGCTATTCGTGTTCTGAATGCCAAAGGTCTGACCTATTCTCGACCTAAAATTGGTACGGTTGTTCGCCCTAAAGATGAATGGCATTTACTTGATCCGGATATTTTATACTGGCTTATACAATCCACCCCTGAAAATGAATTTTTTAAAACTTTATCTACTGTACGTCGTGTATTAGAACCGGAATTGGCTTATATCGCAGCAAGTACGGCGACAGAGGAAGATATAGCACGCATTAAAAAAGCGTATGCAGGGATGGAACAGGCAGAAAGTATTGAAGAGTTTATCCAGCCGGATATTGACTTTCATCTTTCAATTGCCAAAGCAACTCATAATGATTTATTGGCATATATGTCAAAAATGCTGGTTTTACCTTTGCAGCAGTCAATCCAGGTTACCAGTTTAAGACCGAATTTACAGAACCATTCATTGCCTCGGCATAAAGCAATTTTAACTGCAATTGAAAATAAAGACCCTCTTTCTGCACGTCATGCCTCGCTGGTGCAGTTAGAGGATACTAAAATGGCATATGATTTGATTAAAAAATAAGTCATATGCAGTACCACTATGTAGATATTAAAGATTTATGAATACCGTAAAAGTTACCTGTGTTGAAAAAGGCGTATTACTGAATAAAGCATTTCAATTTAATTTCCCTGTTGAATACACTGAATATGAGCAGTTAAGTCAGCAACAGTTTTATGATCAGATCCATGATCAGGATGTGCTCATCATCAGTGACCTGAAAGTTGATGAACAGATTCTGAACAATAATCCGAACTTAAAATTACTGGCACTTTGTTCCACAGGTTACGATCATGTAGATGTCGATTTATTAAAGTCTAGAAATATCAAAATCTGCAATATTCGTGGTTATGCTGGCGATGCAGTGGCTGAACATGCATTTGTCCTGATGATGAACCTGATCAAAAATTTCGACTCCCAAGTTAAGGCTGTTCGAGATGGGACCTGGTCAAATAGTCCAGTATCTTTCTATCTTGCAGCGCCCATCCGTGAACTCAAAAATAAAAATCTGGTCATTGTAGGTAAGGGCGAAATCGGTCAGTCGCTTGCAGAAAAAGCCCAGGCATTTGGTATGAAAGTTACCTTCAGTGAACGCAAGAATGCCACGACCTGTCGTGAAGGATATGTTCCATTTTCACAGGCAATACAGCTTGCTGATGTGCTGTCCTTGCACTGTGATTTGAATGATGAAACCCGTTTTATGATTGATCGGACTGTACTCAGTCAAATGAAAAAAGATAGCATTTTGATTAATGTAGGCCGCGGCGGTTTGGTTCATAGTGAGGATGTTGCAGAAGCATTAATGAATCAGCAGATTGCAGGTTTTGGTGCAGATGTGCTGGACCAGGAGCCTCCTGCAGCAGATCATCCCTTGTTAAAACTCAAGCATCCAAATGTCATGATTACAGCGCATATTGCTTGGGCTACTGATGAAGCTCAAGAACGACTATTTTCTATTTTGGAGAGTAATGTGAACCAGAATATTTTAGGTCATGATCAAAATCTGGTTTAGTTCAATTTATAAAAGAGAGTATTAAATAAAAAAATTAATATAAAAAATAGGACGGTTCATTATTACGATGCCCGTCCTATTCATTTAGATGGATGAACCCCACATGAAAGCCAAATCCTTTAACTAAAATATAAAAATGGATAAGACTGTAGCACCCTCAATCCATGAGGAAACTACAGTCGAACTTTATGGAATTAGTCAGGAATTAAACAGGTTTTAAATGATCTTTCTTGTCCAGATAGCCCAAGATAACTTGCAGCAACACACCAATCAATGCACAGACTGACATTAAAATAAAGCAAAGTGTATAACCGGTTGCATTATGCCATCCTCCAAAATTCGTCAGTAATGAACCCATCAGAATGGGGGCAATCGCTCCTCCCACATAAAGGGCCACAGTAATGATACTGTTCGCTGTACCCATGGCATCTTGCTCGGCATAATCTGATGCCGTGGCATAATAAATTGGCCAGATTGCATTGGCAGAGAAACCAAAAATTAATTGAATAATAATGACAGAAATTACACCTTGGGTTAAACAGAAACTGGCAATACCAACAGCCATCCAGATTCCACAAAGAATGAGTGTCTTACGACGTCCAATTTTATCGGACAAAGAAGGCCAGAAAATTTGACCCATAATTCCTGTAATTGTAAATACGGCACTTAAACCTGCCGCTTTAGCAAGATCTAGTCCCACAATATTATAGAGATATGCAGGAAAAATAGTCAGGAAACCAAGATATACAATGTGTGTAATTAAGGTACTACCTGCCGTAAATAAAATACCGCGTGACTTTAAAGTTCTTTTTAAGGAACCTTTCTTCGCAGCAGCTGGATTTAAGGATTTGGTTTCTAGACATGGATTATCTGTCGGTGGAGTAAGTCCTCGATCTATACATGCATCATGAAACTCATCATAGCGTTTCTTGTTTGAATAAATAGCCCAGAATGTTAATACCGGTACTGAAATCATGATGCCGAGATAAAATGCATAACGCCAGTTTTCAGGACCAAAATAATAAATAATTGATGCCATTACTACCCCACTCAGCATTGCACCAACGGGATAACCAGCATGGTGGGCACCGATTGCAAAGCCTCGGTGCTCTTTAGGCCACCATTCTGCGGTATTACTCACCCCGATGGGTTCGGCCACACCACAACCAATAGACACCAATATCCGCAAGATAACAAACTTATAGAAAGTATTACTAAATGACATGATGCCAGAAAGTAAGGACAGAAAAGTAAATCCGACAATCAAAGGCCACTGGAACATAGCACGTTTCCAGCCCGGTGCTTTTAAATCACAATAGGCACTTACCGGAATACTGAGTAAGGCTAGGGACACAGTAATGGCGGCGATGGTATAGCCCCACTCTGTGGGTGTAAGAGAGAATTCTTCACAAATCATGACTGCCGCGCGGAATATGAGTTCACGATCATATGCAATAACCAGCCAGATTAACCAGCAAACAACAAGAGACACCCATGAATGCCGATGAACTTTTTTTAAACTCATTCTCTTTCCCTATTTATTAACCATCTGAAAATGGTTAATTCCATCCATTCTTATTCTGAATAATTTTATTTAGTAGAGAATTTCTCTATTTAATAAAATATAAAAAAATATAGTTCTATCGATTTTGAAATTCCAATTACATTTTCCCAGCATTCGATAACTTAGTCCTATCGATATATATTTTATTTTACAAAACATTGATTTAAAAAAGATATTAAAATGTATTAAATATTTTAGGATTAAAAATAATATATTTAAAATAAAAAACTGGCTATTTAAAAGCCAGTTTTAAACAATATCAAGAGATATAGCTATACCTCTATATTATTAAGCCTTTTTAATTCACGAATTAATCCTGAATGGTCTAAGGGTCCATCGCCATGATGGACCATATCTGAAAAGAGCTGATCTACCAATTCTGCTACCGGCAACTTTAATTTTAATTCCTGCGCATAATTTATAGCAGTATGAGTATCTTTTAACTGAGTACTCGCTGCGCCTCCTGGTTTAAAGTTTTGACTTAACATACGTTCACCATGCTGTTGCAAAATAGGAGAGTCAGCAAATCCACCAGTTAATGCCTGCTTTACTTTATACGGATCAGCCCCGCCTTGCTGAGCAAAGAGTAAACCTTCTGCCACGGTAGCAATCGTACTCGCAACAATCATTTGGTTAACCAGTTTGGCGAGCTCTCCACATCCGGCAGTGCCCACCAAGACTGCTCTGCCCATAGAATTTAGAACTGTTTGGGCTTCAGTAAAGGTATCTTCCTCACCACCCACCATAATAGCTAGAGTCGCATTTTGTGCACCTTTCTCACCACCTGAAACAGGTGCATCTAGGTATCTTAATCCTAAGGATAAACATCGTTCATTCTGATATTTTGCAGTTTCTACCGGGACTGAACTCATGACAATCACAATACTATTTTTCTTTAGTTCAGAAATCGCTCCATCTTTTTGGAACAGGACTTCATCACAAGTTTTTCCATCACTCAGCATTACAATGAGAAGATCAACATCTCTTCCAACTTCCGATAGCTGATGACAGACTTGTGCGCCCGCCTCTTCTAATGTTTTCAATTTAGAAATTGTTCTATTCCAAACCTGAACCTGGTGACCATCCTTGATTAAGTTCATAACCATGGGTGTGCCCATAATACCGGTTCCCACGAATCCAATCCTTGCCATGTTTTATACTCCTTGATTGGGTTGGGCTTTGAGATTTAACTTTTCTTTTTCTATCTGTTTGCCATTTAATCGTGCGAGTACCAATAACCCGATTCCGCCAATCGCAACAAATCCAGCGATGACTAGAAATGCAGTAGTATAAGTACCAGTCGTGGTATATAAGTACCCTGTTAAATATGGCCCTGTAAATCCACTTAAATTACCCACAGAGTTAATCAGTCCAATACCAGCGGCGGCACCTACTCCCGTCAATGTTTGGCCAGGTAGTGTCCAGAAAATATTAATCGCACTAAATACACCAATGGCAAGGAAAATAAACCCAACAATAATAGCCCAGGGCTGGTTGACAATTAGTGCGATTGCAATTGAACTTGCCGCCATAAGAGCTGCACAAGCACCATGCTTATGACGTTCCTGTTTACGATCCGAGCGTCGGCTCCATAAAATCATGCCTACAGCAGCGAATGCATAAGGAATAGCTGTTAAGAGTCCGTTTTGAATCAAACTGATTTCCATGCCAAACGTGTTACGGAATGACTCCAGCACACTTGGCAAGAAGAAGAACATGGCATTCGAACCAGAAGTAATGCCGAAGTACACAAGAGCCATAAGCCATACCAATGGATTTTTAAACACTTGTTTAATAAGCGCTGACTTAGTTAAATGAGAGTCAGCAGCTTCAGTTTTTTCAAGTTCTTCTCTCTCTAAAGTTCTCATTAACCATTGACGTTGATCAGTAGTGAGCCATTGGGCTTCTTTAGGCGTATTGGTTAAGTATTTCAAACAAATGATACCTAGAATGATCGATGGAATGCCCTCAAGCACATACATCAAACGCCAGCCTTCATACCCTATTGTATCGCCCCATTGCATCAGTCCAACTGAAATAGGTGCACCAATAATCTGGGCAATTGGGAGACCTAAATAAAATGTGGCAAATACACGTGCACGATATCGCGCTGGAAACCACAAAGTAAGATAGAAAATCACACCAGGAAAAAAGCCAGCTTCCGCAATACCGAGTAAAAAACGAAGAACGATAAACTGAGTTCCGTTTTGGATAAAGCCCATTAAGGCAGCAATGATTCCCCAAGTAATCATAATACGCGCGATCCAGATTCTGGCACCGAAACGATGTAGCAATACATTACTCGGAACTTCGGCAATAAAATAACCAAGGAAAAAAATACCAGCGCCTAAGCCAAATATCGTTTGAGTAATGCCAATTGCATCATTCATATGCAAGGCGGCAAAGCCGATATTTGTTCTGTCTAAAAATGCCATTACAAACAGAATAATAAGAAAAGGAATAATTCTTTTTGAAATACGTTGAATGGTTTGCTCTTCTAAAGCAGATTTAGCTTGAATATCTTCCATAATACTGTCTCACTTTAATTAGCTATCTCAGCTATTAATTCCTGGGTATCTTCAATATGCGCCCGGATGATGCTTTCAAAATTCTTATCCGCTTTGAAACCGAGTGATTCAGCATATTCAGCTTTAACTCGCACTGGCCAACTTTTCACAATACGTTGAATCGTTTTATCTTCTTGCCACTGGACGAGATCTACCGCAGATTTTCCTGCAATTTTTTCTAGGGCTTTCAGCATTTGCTGAACGGTCACCGTTAAACCAGGTAATGGAATAATGCGCTGATCGGATAACTGATCCGGAGAAATAACCGCTGCATGAATCATTGAGTCGATACAGCGACGTGGAGAGGTGATAAATACTGGCGTATCAGCCTGGACAGGACAAACCGCGGGCTCACCTTTGAGCGGTTCACGAATGATTGAACTAAAAAATGTTGAAGCAGCTTTATTGGGCTTACCGGGACGAACAACAATTGTAGGTAAACGTAATACTCGCCCATCAATGAAGCCTTTACGTGAGTAATCTGAAACAAGTAATTCACCTACTGCTTTTTGCATGCCGTAGGACGATTTAGGTGTGACGACAGTGTCATCTGTAACTACTTCTGGTAGAGCACCTCCAAATACAGCGCAACCGCTGGCAAAAATAAATCGGGGTTTGATCCCGTGCTGTCTTACCGATTCAAGTAAGGTCAACAAACCATACAAATTGACTTCCATACCTAGGTCAAAATCAGCTTCCGCGGCTGAACTTACCACAGCAGCTAAATGCCAAATGACATCTACATTTTTAGTAATTTCTAATACTTGTTCTTTATCAGTAATATCACCGATCACAACCTGAATTTTTGGATCTTCAGGAATGTCCTCTCCTGCAAAAGCATCGAATAATATGATTTTTTCTACGGATTGAGCAGCTTGTCCATCTAGTGTGATAGTCCCTAATTCCAAGATTTTTCTAGCTATCTGTTTGCCTATAAAACCAGTTCCACCAGTAATAAGTATATTCATAGGTAATCCTTCCCTAATTTAAGAATCAGACGATTTACATCGTAGATGACTCAAATTAAGGAGGATGATTAATAATTACCAATGAATTATTCCTCAATATCGATAACTTTTTAATATCAATATGAATGCGTAATTCAATATAAATTTATATTGAAAGACTTATATACCTAATTCTTATTATTTTTTATTTCAGAATATCGCTACTTTAGGTTTAATAACTTCTGTTTATCAAAGATTGATATTTAATCATTAGTAATTTTTTAAACTAAATTATAATTTACTTAGAAAGTATATGATTTTTCAATAAATTGAATGCCTATCAAATTGAGATAATCTTTCAGGATAATGTAAATGGAAATTAAAGTATTTGTTGATGTTAAGACACGTTTAGGTGAAGTACCGACATGGGATCCTGTTCGTCAACGATTATTTTGGGTAGATATATTTGACGGTCGCTTGTTTTCCTGTGATGAGCAAGGTAAAGACCTGAAAGCTTGGGAAACCCTTCAAAAGATTGGATCTTACGCATTACGTGAAAATCATAATGGAGCAATTGTTGCTTTAGAAAATGGGCTGCATAGCCTAGATTTTGATACTGGCGATTTAGACTTTATTGATCACCCTGAACCAGATATGCCTTTTAATCGTCTGAACGATGGAGGTGTAGACCGACAAGGTCGTTTTGTTTTTGGATCGATGAACCGTATGGAAGAAGATAAAACCGCCTCTTTATATCGTTTAAATACAGATATGACGGTTCAGAAACTAGAAGAAAATATCAATACTTCAAATGGGATATGTTGGAATCCAAAAGGTGATAAGTTCTACTTTACAGATACCTGGCAAGGTGAAATCTGGTCATACGATTATGACAGTGCAGATACCGGTTTAACGAATAAACAGGTTTTTTGCAAAATCGATACGCAAGATGGCGGCTCAGCAGACGGATCAACTGTAGATAGTGAAGGTTATGTCTGGAGTGCGAAAGTATATTCAGGGAAATTGGTACGTTATGCGCCTGATGGCAGCATAGATCGAATCATTGAAATGCCGGTTAAAAAAGTAACCAGTCTGGCGTTTGGGGGTAAAGATTTAGATGTGCTCTTTGTTACCTCTATGTCTCAACCTCCGCTACCACGTTTTCCTGGAGACAATCAGTTGCGTGGTAGTGTATTTGCCATTTATGGATTAGGGATCCAAGGTGTCGCCGAAACATATTTCAAAGGTTAAATGCCATTTAATCACTTGGCTGATTTAATTAGCCAAGTGATATTTATAGCTAATTCTGCTTAGCATTTCTTAATAAAATTTCTATAAAGGTTTGTGCAATTTCTGAAACTGGTTCGTTTTTCCTCGTCAAAATGCCGTAATCCTGGGCATCTAAAATCAAATCGGTTTCTATAATGCAAAGTTTCCCGTCTTTCACCTGTTGAGCGACCATTGCTTCAGGCAGCATAGCGACCATGGGAGCAGTTTGTATAATCTGTAGGAAAGTTTGCATGGACATGGTATTGACCGTATTCAAAGGGACTTTAACATTTGCGCGCATAAATGCCGCTTCCATACGTTCACGAATTGGTGTTCCTTTAGGGTAAACCACCCAAGGCCAATCCATGAGTTCGATCAATTTACAAAATTTCTTTTGAGCATAGGGATGCTCATGATTAACCACAATACAAAAAGGCTCAGGTCCTAAGGGCTTAAAATCAAAAAATTGCTGTTGTGTTGCCTGGGTAAATCGACCCACCGCTAAATCCAGTGTATGTTCACTGAGCATTTCCATTAAATGATCACTGGTCTGTTCAACAACATCAATGGAGAGTAATGGCCATTTCTTTTTAATCTCAATCACAGAATTTGGAATGACAGACGCGGTTGCAGCAAAAATTCCACCTACTTTAAGAAATCCATGTCCACCTAGCCTCAGCATTTCAATATCTTCAACAAAATGTTTGGCATCATTCAGGACCCGCTGTGCATAACAAATCACATGCTGCCCCAATGCTGTTACAGGCATACTTCTCGGTAAGCGTTCAAAAATAGAAAAACCCAGCATATTTTCAATTTCTTTCAGCATCTTACTAATCGCGGGCTGACTTAAATTCATCTGTTCAGCTGCTAAATGCATATTTTTAGTTCTTGCCAAAGTCTCTAATAAAACCAAGTGCCTATATTTGAACCAATTATTAAAACTTGAATAATTTAAGTCTGCCATTTAGAAATCCTTTTACCAATAACTACAGGTTATTAATTATTAAATTATTACCATTGGTGTTTATTAGAAAGGAATTCTATGATGATTTCAATTATAAATAGAGTTGTTTTACATGAAATTTACATTAAATTCAGCTAATTCATTGCCAGTGGATGGTACACAAGGGTGCTTAATTGGGCGAGCATGGGTACCGCATAAACATAAAGTTGCTGGTCCATCGCCAGTGATTTTGAAAGGTAATCAGGTTTTTGATATTTCTAGTCATTTCAATACGATCTCTGAACTGTTAGAAACTGATTCCCCGATCTCGGCTCTCTCTAAAATTGAAGGTCAATTGATTGGGAATATTGATGAAATTTTTGCAAATACTTTGCCTGAGCCAGATCTAAGTAAAGCTTATTTTTTAGCACCTATTGATCTGCAAGTGATTAAAGCTGCAGGAGTAACTTTTGCTGCAAGTATGCTGGAGCGGGTAATTGAAGAACAGGCTGCAGGTGATGCGGATAAAGCGCAACACATTCGGGAAATCGTACAGGGAGTGATTGGAGACAGTCTTAAATCTATTCAGCCTGGCTCTGTAAAAGCACTTGAATTAAAAAAATACTTAATTGAACAAAATATGTGGTCTCAATATCTTGAAGTTGGGATTGGCAGTGATGCAGAAATATTCACTAAAGCTCCTGTTCTAGCAGCCGTAGGAACAGGTCAAAATATTGGTATTCATCCAAAATCAGAGTGGAATAATCCTGAACCTGAAGTGGTTCTAGTGGCAAATAGCCAAGGTGAAATTTTAGGTGCGACTTTAGGTAATGATGTCAATCTGCGTGATTTCGAGGGACGTAGTGCTCTTTTATTGAGCAAAGCTAAGGATAACAATGCCTCATGCGCAATTGGTCCTTTCATCCGCTTATTTGATCAAACTTTTAGTTTGGATGATATCCGCTCATGTGAGGTAGAACTCAAAATTGAAGGAACTGATCATTTTGTTTTGAATGGTTTGAGTTCCATGTCTCAAATTAGTCGTGATCCAGAAGATTTAATTCAACAGACTTTAAATGAAAATCATCAGTATCCGGACGGATTTGTACTATTTTTAGGAACATTATTTGCCCCTACCCAAGATCGAGAAAAACCTGGAGCGGGCTTTACCCACAAAGTTGATGATGTCGTACGGATTCATACTCCTAAACTAGGCACTCTTTACAATACTGTAACGACCAGCGACAGAGCATCACCTTGGAATTTCGGCATCAACTCATTGATGCAAAATTTAAAGCAGCGTGAATTACTATAGTTTTCACATATTATCCCTAGGTTGAATGGTATTCCTAAATGATTAGCTTTAGGTTTGGTTCTACCCTTCAAATAAATAACTGCCTCCCATATTGCTCATTTGCATAATATTAAAGTTAAGGATCTGGAAATGAATAATCAAAGTAAACGGATTTTTTTACGTAGCCAGGAATGGTTTGATGATCCAAAACATGCAGATATGACAGCTTTGTATGTTGAACGATATATGAATTATGGTTTGACACGTGATGAGCTTCAGTCCGGTCGACCAATTATTGGTATTGCCCAGACAGGCAGTGATTTAACTCCTTGTAATCGTCACCACAAAGAATTAGCAGAACGCGTTAAGGCCGGTATTCGTGATGCCGGTGGTATTCCTATGGAATTTCCAGTTCATCCAATTGCAGAACAATCACGCCGTCCTACTGCCGCGCTTGACCGCAATTTAGCCTATTTAGGTTTAGTGGAAATTCTCCATGGCTACCCGCTTGATGGCGTGGTCCTGACCACTGGTTGCGACAAAACCACACCTGCCTGCCTCATGGCAGCAGCCACTACCGATTTACCGGCTATTGTTCTTTCAGGTGGACCTATGCTGGATGGCCACTATAAAGGTGATTTAATCGGATCAGGTACAGTGATCTGGCATGCACGAAATTTACTGGCTTCTGGTGAAATTGATTATGAAGGGTTTATGGAAATGACCACTTCAGCATCTCCATCAGTTGGACATTGCAATACCATGGGCACGGCACTTTCCATGAATGCCTTAGCTGAAGCTTTAGGTATGTCTTTACCGACGTGTGCCAGTATTCCTGCGCCTTATCGTGAGCGTGGTCAAATGGCTTATGCGACCGGTAAACGCATCTGTGAGATGGTCCTTGAGGATTTAAGACCCTCGAAAATTATGACCAAAAAATCCTTTGAGAATGCGATTGCTGTTGCCTCTGCTTTAGGTGCTTCTAGCAACTGTCCTCCGCATTTAATCGCTATAGCACGTCATATGGGAATAGAACTTACATTAGATGATTGGCAACGTGTAGGTGAAAATATTCCACTTCTTGTGAACTGTATGCCTGCTGGAAAATA
>JAHLFF010000075.1 GCA_018883945.1 Candidatus Acinetobacter avistercoris | reverse complement strand
GAATGGTGCGTAGACTGATATCGATGCCTTCACGATTCAGGATTTCCTGTAATTCACGTGTTCCCATCCATTTGCCGGTAGAAAGACGCGACAAAATTTGCCATTGGCGATATAGACTGTTTGAAGTTTCTTTTTCTTGTGCTGACATAATTTATTTTGCTGGCAATAAAGAAGAGGGGATTTAGGCTTAGCTTAACACAATAAAAAAACTCTCATTTTTTCGCAAGTCCCTCTGTGCAACATTTGTCCTACAATTCTAAAACAACTTGGTCGAAAATGGCATTGAGTTCAAAGGGCATTTATTAGATTAATGGTAATTGAAATACAGATGTCATGGCATGGATATTGCTTTGATTTAATTATAATAGATGATAATACGAGGGTTTGTATGCTTAAAGGAAATCAGGATACAAATGTGATTGAAACAATTGATAAATTTAGTTCCCAGAATATTGGAAAAAATTTTATAGACACTAAAACTACAGCGGTATCTACTACAACGAATCCACAACTTTTACTACAGCAGTTGTCTTCGAAGTTCTTTAATGAAATGCAGGATGAACATGTGCTGTCCAGTCAGGCAGGTCAAAGGCTGGAAGAATGGTTATCTCAACATACCCTGGAAGAACTCAATGCACTGAATCAGGTAGCAAAAGAACATTTTTTACATCACGGTATTACCTTTACCGTTTATGGCGATGAAGAAGGTGTAGAGCGCACCATTCCCTACGACATCATTCCGCGAGTCATAGACCGGAAACAGTGGAATATGGTGGCTTTAGGCTCGGCACAACGGGTACGGGCGCTAAATTTATTCTTACATGATATTTATCATCAACAGGACATTTTAAAAGCCAATATCATTCCTGAGTTGCAGATTTTAACTCATGAGGCCTATCAGCCGCATATGTATCAACATAGCTTGAAAGGCGGGATTTATAGCCAGATTAGCGGGATCGATGTGATCCGTGATTCCAAGGGCGAGTTTTATGTCTTAGAAGATAATCTCAGAACGCCATCTGGCGTGTCTTATATGCTGGAATGCCGCAAGATCAGTGAAAAACTGATGCCGAAAGTATTCGAGCAGTCCAAGATTGCCGGAATCGAGCAGTATCCACAATTATTGAAAGAAATCCTGATCGAAAATGCCTACGTCGACAAGCCATTTGTCGTGGTGCTGACCCCAGGACGTTTTAATAGCGCTTACTATGAACATGCCTTCCTTGCAAGAGAGATGGATGTGCCCTTGGTAACATCACGTGACCTTTTTGTTGATGACTCGAAGGTTTATGTAAAAACCATACGTGGTCGCCAACGAGTCGATGTTATTTATAGACGGGTCGATGATGCGTTTCTTGATCCCTTATGCTTTAAACCGGATAGCACTTTGGGTGTCGCTGGCTTGATGTCAGCTTATTTGCAAAATAATGTCGTAATTGCCAATGCGCCGGGAACCGGTGTAGCAGATGACAAATCGGTTTATCCATATGTCGACAAAATGATTCGTTTTTATTTGGGCGAGCAGCCAATTCTAAAAAATGTTCCGACTTATCAATGTCGTAATTCTGAAGAATTAGATTATGTCGTGGCTCATCTGGATCAGCTGGTGGTGAAAGAAGCGCAGGGTTCGGGTGGTTATGGCATGCTCATTGGACCACAAGCGTCTAAACAGCAAATTGAAACTTTCAGGGAGAAAATTTTAGCTGCGCCGCATTTATATATTGCGCAGCCAACTTTGGACTTATCGGTTAGTCCGACTTTGACCAATTTTGGTATTGCTGAACGTCATATCGACTTACGCCCATTTGTATTAAGTTCGCCTTATCGTACTGAAATCGTACAGGGTGGTTTAACACGTGTGGCAATGCAGCCCGGCTCACTGGTGGTGAATTCATCACAGGGCGGCGGTATCAAAGATACCTGGGTAGTCGACAATTTACATTCATAAGATTCCAAAGAAGGAAAATGTCATGGTTTTGCTGAATAGCAATGCGCAACATATCTTTTGGTTAGGGCGTTATTTATCTCGCACTCATTTTTTATGTGCGCGCTTTCCATTTTTAGAAGACGAAGCGGCAGTGGCGTATGCCCATGCTTTTTGTTTACCTGCCTTTGATGCCAGTTCCCTAAATGAGCTGGTACTGGATCCTACACAAGCAGCATCTTTTAGCCAGCAGTTTAAAGTAGCCAAAGACAATATTCAGGAATTACGCGGGGTACTGTCTGCATCAGGCTATGCAGAACTGATGAAACTGATCAAAACCGCAGACAAAAATGCCGGTTATATCTGTGAAGTGGTAACGGAATGTGAAGATATTCTGGAAGCCGAATCTTCCGATATCTTTCTGTTTTTCAGTTTAGGTCAATGTGTAGAACAGCTCGATCACCAGTTACGCCTGGGTGAAGAAACCAGTACTACACTGTGCAAGATTGATTACGTGGTAAAAATCCTGGTGGAAATGGGCTGGGATGATCTGGAACAGTACTGGGAGCAGTTGCGTACAGAGCCGAACCGGATTCAGTTCTATCAGTTTAGCGACCATATCCATCAACTGTTTGAGGCAGATGTATGAAATTGATGGTGAATCACCAA
>JAHLFF010000074.1 GCA_018883945.1 Candidatus Acinetobacter avistercoris | reverse complement strand
ATCATTTAGCGACAATAAAAGAATATGCAAAAAGCCTTCTCCCAATGGAAGAAGGCAAAGGTAAGGGAATACTGATGATGAGATTTTTTTTTGAGAAATGAATTTTGGAAATGAGTCTAATGTTTATTTTTATCTAACAAAATATAGATATCAATCAATAGATATTCAAAACGCATTTAATTGCAGCGACCTAAATCTTTAGGTTTTAAGCCTTTGATTAAATAATCAAACTTAAATCTCAGATTAAAGATAGTCTTTGACCAATTCCAAAGTAGTGTCATACAACGTTAAAGCCAATTGCTTATCTTTCGCTTTGAGCGATTGAAAGGCTGGCGTTTGTAAACTCACATAATCACCAGATCGATTCATCCATGAAGGGTCTAATGCAATTCTTTTAATGAGTTGTGCAGGTTTTTTCGGTGAGATTAAAAAAAACTTAATGACTCGATATTGATACTTGGGAAGTTCACGATAAATTTCTGAATCTACACCGCCTGGATGTAAAGCATTACAGGTGACTTTTGTTCCAATCAGCTTGCTGGCCAAGACATGACTAAATAATAAGTTGGCTAATTTACTGTTAGCATAGCTTCGTACGCCATTATAATTTTTGACTTGATCTGCACGAAATTGATCGGTGTCAATTTTACCGAGTAAATGCATCATCGAAGCGAGATTAATGATTCGACCAGAAGAGGATTGTTTCACGAGCGGCAGAAGCTTAATCGTCCACAAAAAGTGTGCAATATAATTCACGCCCATTTGCTTTTCGAAACCCTCTTGAGTCGATTCTAAATGCGGCGTCATCAGTCCAGCATTATTAACAAGCACGTCAATGTGTGTCAGTTTTTCTAGAAGAAGCTGAGCAGCTTGATTGACTTGATTTAAACGATTCAAATCTAACTCAATGAATTCAACTTGACCCTTACCTAACTGGGCTAATTTTTGCTGCGCTTGTTGGGCTTTTTGAATATTACGACACGCGAGAATAACATGATGACCTTCTTCTAAAAATGCTTGAGCACTTTCGAAACCAATCCCTGTATTTGCACCTGTTATGACGACTGTTTTCATTGCTTTATTATGATAGGTTGATGATTATTAATACAAGTTGTAGATCAGACCACCATGTAAGTCAAATCATGAATCTTAATTTGTTTAACAATATAAATGCATATTCAGATTTGAGTAGTTTTGATTGGTTTAATGTTGCTTATGACGGGTGAAACATATCATCTTGGTTACATAATCTTTATTTCAATGATTTTTAAAATAGAATAATGCTAAGATCCATTTTCTTTTGTCCCACAACCTGAGTTTAAGATTCTGTTATGGACCTTAATCTACACGATACCCAAATCCACAAACATCAGCATACAGCACAGCAATTGTTGGATTGTTCTGTCGTTTTGAAGCAGCTCTTTCAGGATCAGTGGTTTTATTTGTGGACGATCACAGCGCAAAATCTATTCGAAATAGATGAGCATAAAAAACAACTTTCGATTGCCGATGGTTTAATTAAAATTAAATTCGAAGTTATTGATGGTCAAGTTATTCATTTTTCGACGACACGCGCTGAAATTTCTGTTCAAGCGATCGCCGATTTTGTCTTGAATGAAGTTTCTTTTTTATTGCGAAATTTTAAAGCCCAACATTCACTGTTCTTAAAAACCAAAGTTCAATTGTTTAGACAGCTTTTGGTTGAGGAAGTTTTTAAGTGGGTTGATGGTGAAAATCGTGTAGAGCAATATTTATATAATCTTTCAGTCATTGAAGCAGATCAGATTGATCAAATCATGATAGATGCTGGATATTACGCAGAAAGACATTTAACGGCTTATGCAACTTCAGGTACAAGTATCCCTTTAAGTGTGGAACTTAATTTTAAACATTTAAGTTTAGTGAATTCCATTTTGGGAGAAAATTTTCTCGCTGTTAAATCCTTGATGCCTGTATATGATCAATTATGTTTTTCTGCTGAAAAATTTATTCCCACAGACATCTATCGCATCATCAGAGTTCTCTTTAATGAAACATTTAGTCTAGCGAATGTGATTGATCACAGTGCAGATTTTCAATTGTTGATTGAACATGCTCAGCAACATCCTCAGCTTTTGTCTTTCACGCAATGGATGAAGCGTGGCTATTGGCAATATCGTGATATTTTCAGTAAGAAAAATTTTACCAAAGCTGGATCAGCTTATTGGGATGAGCGCATTTCCAATCAATTTCCACTTTTTTATTTTAATCGTTCAGTCAATTGGTTATTCAAACAAAAAACTGAGGTGATTGATTGGGTCGGGTTACGATTAGATCAAATTGATGTTCGTATTGCCGTCACCGCTTTAAGTTTTGTAGATACCACTCATGTACATCCGCATATCATTGTTTTAACAATCAAATATTTTAAATCAATTGCGGGTCGTTTATTTTTAAATGATTGTAGTCGCTTTGCTGATCAGCACTTGTGGTTCGAGTCTGCGTCAAATGACAGCTTAAAGCATGGTTCGAACGTTGTGAAACATCACTATTCTTTACGTGATTCTACTAGGATTGTGGCAAATGATTTAGGCCAAAGAACTGAAATTAGCAGTTCAATTCTATATCTAGATGAATGGCTAAATTTATTGTATTTGGTTGCGAAAGATGATCAATACATCGTCAAAAAGATTTTTAAACGGCTTTCCAGCGTTATGCAAGCCTGTATGCTGTTCATGCAAGAGAGTGTTAAGGATTTACCTGCCGATTTAATTCAGTTTATTGAGCCTAAAACTCAAGAAAATCCGCAGTTTTTGGCCAAACTCAGACATCATCAAATTGAATTAAGAGAATTTAGAAAAAAATTTAAACATCCGATTTTACAGTTCAATCGTAATACCAGTGTGTTTGATTCATATATCGCAGATTATCTGTTGGATTATTTTTCTCAGCATCGAGACTTAGCCAAAAATGTGACTTGGTCAGGCTTGTATCAGCAAGCAGTCAGATGGCATCAACAGGCTTATTATCTCGAGACATTGGCTAAATTAAGGTTGAAAATTCATCTGGAGACATGGCAAAGAATTTCCCCTCATGAAGTTATGTTTAGTGATCATTGGAAATTTATCGAGCTCAACTCTTTAGAGCAAATTATTCATGAGTCAAATAGTTATAAACACTGTTTGGCGCTGTCGTATACAGAGCAAATAGCAGAGGGGAGCTATGTCGCTTTCCATATAACTTCTCTGGAAGATGAAGAATTACATTTAACTTTGGGTTGTTACTTTAAATTTGATCAATTACATTTTGACCAGTTACGCTTCCCAAATAATCAGCCTGCAACGCAAAGCATTGAAAATGAGGCCAAACAATTTATTCAACAGGTCAACCAATATTTAATTTGGGATTTTAAAGCACCTAAAGTTCAATAAAGAACATTCCAAATTCAATGTTAATGAATATCAATTTAAACTTAACTTTTCAGGCAAAAATCGTTAGGCTATGTGCCATCTGATAAGGTTATGGTTGTTATGAAGCAAGAAACTGCACTGAAATTAATGAAAGCGGGTGAAAGTGTCTTTTTGACAGGTTCGGCCGGTGCAGGAAAAACCTATACTTTAAATCAGTACATCAATTATTTAAAAGCGCGTAAAGTTCCCGTGGCCATTACGGCTTCGACAGGAATTGCAGCAACGCATATGAATGGAATGACCATTCATACTTGGGCAGGTATTGGAATCAAAGACTTTTTATCTGATGATGACCTAAAGCGTATGAAAGAGCGAAAATACTTAAAAGAGCATTTGGAAAATGCCCAAGTATTGATTATTGATGAAATTTCAATGTTGCATGCGAAACAACTGAACTTGGTCAATCAGGTTTTAAAATTTTTTAAAGAGTCTGATGAAGCGTTTGGCGGTATCCAAGTTATTGCAGCGGGTGACTTTTTCCAGTTACCGCCTGTCGGTCGTAATGATGAAAAAAATCGTGATAAATTTTGTTTTATGTCTCAAGCATGGGTCGAAGCCAAGTTTCGTGTTTGTTATTTAACTGAACAGCATCGTCAAGATGATTCACCGTTAAATGATATTCTAAATGCGATTCGCTCACAGAGTATTCAGCAACAGCATCTTGATGCATTAGAACAAACGCGTGAACAAGATATTGGTGAGACGTACACCCGTTTGTATACCCATAATATGGATGTAGACAGTATTAACTACCGTCATCTCAACGAAATTGAAGGTGAGGGACATCAATTTTGTGCACAACTTGATGGCAATGAAAAACTGATCGAGACTTTAAAGTCATCGGTTCGAGCGCCTGAAGAGTTAACGCTAAAAAAACACGCCAAAGTAATGTTTGTCAAAAACAATTTTGATATGGGTTATATCAACGGTAGTTTGGGTGAAGTCATTGGCTTTGAAGAAGTTGATGACTATGGGATTTTACCAAAGGTAAAATTGACCGATGGAACGGTGCTGTTGGTTGAACCTGAAACATGGTCAGTCGATAACGATGCGGGTAAAACCATTGCCAGTTTTGCACAAGTACCTTTACGTTTGGCTTGGGCCATTACCATTCATAAATCTCAAGGCATGACGTTGGCTGCAGCCGAAATCAATCTTGCCAATACGTTTGAAAAAGGACAGGGCTATGTGGCTTTGTCGCGGTTAAAATCGATTAATGGTTTGCGATTATTGGGTTTTAATACGCAAGCTTTAGAATTAGACAGTTTGGCCATCAAAGCAGACAAACGTTTTCAAGAGCTTTCAGCTGAGGCTGAGCTTCATTTTGCTGATAATGATTTAGAAGCTCAACATAAAGCGTTTATTCGACATTGTGGTGGTACGTTGAATGAAACTGAAATTCAGCGCAATGAAAAGAAGATTTCAAAAAATGCGGGCAAGCAAAGTTATGCGACCGCAACGCTAGATGAAACGAAAGAGTTATTCATGGGTGGTTATGAAATTCAAGACATCGCAGTTGAGCGTGGTTTAACGCCAGCGACGATTATTAATCATTTGGCCAAACTACATCGTGAACAAGGCTTAGATATCTCTGTTGCGCATCCCGGTGATGAAGTGGTTGAACAAGTTCGTAAGATTTATAAAAAATTGACGAAACGAAAAAGCCCAGAGCATTTTTCAGATGATGGTGCGATTAAACTACGTCCAATCGTAGAGGCAACCAGTCCACGTATGGGCTATGACCAAGTGCGTTTGGCGTTGTTATTCATAGAGTAATGGTAAAGAAAAGGATGAGCTTTAATCTGCTCATCAGCAATTTAATGGCTTTTTAAACAGGATGTAATTCATGCCGCAAATGTTTGTTGATTATTCAGATAATATTCAAGATGTTGACTCAAAAAAACTTTTACTCGGCTTAAACCATGCTTTATTTGATACGGGCTTAGTGGGACATGAGTTTGATATAAAGTCACGAGTTGCAGCTGTTTCTGATTACTTGATTGGGTTTGGTGAAAATAACCAAGCTTTTATTTTTGTGCGCTTGCAAGGTTTAAGCGGACGTACCGATGAACAGAAGGGCGTGATGACCGATGCTTTATCGACATTTTTAGAATCTTTTGATGGCTATTCTGTACAAGGCTTAGAAATACAACTCTGTGTTGAATTTGCGGAAATGCCAAAAGAAATTTATCGTAAATTAAAAGTTAAAAAATAAAACACCTGATTCAGGATATATGACTTTTAAGAGGCAAATGACTTTTAAAGATAAATAATGTTTAAGGATAAATGAATTCAACCATTTATCCTTATTTTATGACTTCAAAATTTGAATATCAGCATATTCCGTCATCATGTCCGCATTCATGGCAAGAACGTGGTCTAAAAATGCGACATTAAAACTCCCCACAGTTTGCGCTTTTTCAAAAGCCAGTTTTCCTGCAATGGCGAAATGAACATGTGCGGCAACACAGGCAATAGTTGGCGTCGTCACAGCACTATAAGCAGCAATCAATGCACCCAAAGCGCAACCTGTTGCGGTGACTTTTGGTTGTAAATATGAGCCACCATTGATTTGAATCACAGCATTAAACGCTTTAGAGACAATAAAATCAGACTCACCTGAAATCGCAATACATTCGGAATGTGCCAATAAAACTTTGGCTTGAGCATATACATCTGCACTATTTAAAGTACTGTCGACGCCTTTAGACTGAACTTGGTTCCCTGCAAGAGTGCTAATTTCAGAAGCGTTACCTCGAATAACAGTGGGTTGAAATTGTAATAGCTCATCTGTCATGTCCGAGCGCCATTTTAAAATTGGCCCATAACCAACAGGATCAAGCACCCACGGAATCTGATGAGTTTGTGCTGTTTGTGCTGAAATTCGCATGGCTTGCATTTGTTCGGTCGTTGGCGTACCTAAATTAATACTCAGCGCGCCACTAATTTTAACAAAACTTTCTGACTCAAAAGGATTATCAATCATGGCAGGCGAGGCGCCAGCGGCAAGTAAAATATTCGCTGCATAATTGGCTGCGACGCTATTGGTAATGCATTGCACTAAGGGTTGCTGTATTTGCAGTTGTTTCCAAGCTTCAAGCACCTGATCCAAAATTTCATGAGTCTGAAGTTGCACCGACTCAAGGTTTGTGGCTTGGTCGGCGTGAAGAAGTTGTTCTGGATGATTCATGTAATTCCCTTACTGTGTAAAGTAATGATCTTGATGCTTACAGTTTCCACATAACAGAGAAACATAGTCATTGGCATCATATTCAACGGTTAGATCATTTGAGCCGCAATGCATGCAGCGCTTTTGAGAATAAAAACTTAAACGCGGTTCGATCATTTTCCATGATCGCCATATAGGTTGAAAAAAGATTTTTTCATCGTAGCCTAAAAAGCGATAAAACAAATTTCCACTCATATGACTTAAGGGCATGCTGGGTAATCTTGGAAGTGTTGAGGTTTCCCATTTTTCTGTGAGTGAGCGTTCACGATATTGTTCTAAAGTTTTCTTTAACAAATTGGTGTTAATGAAATTCTCATTTCGAGCTTTCAATAGTTTTTGTTTATTTAAATATTCTAAAGCGGTTTGTACCAAATAATAAATCTGACCCACGGCAAGTGAATCTAATAATCTAAAGCAAAATGTTTGAAATGCAGTATTGCCAGCAATTTGTACGCCCCATGTTCGGCAGTAAAATTGCATAAATTGAATCACTTCTTGGTACAACATCATATATAGCGCATTTTTAACTTCATCAGCACTTTTGAAGGGCACACCTAAGGTTAAATTTTCAAAAAATAAATTACGTAAGTGTTGCGTAATACTAAATAAACTCGGTTCCGAATATCCATCTAAACGAACATTAATATAATACTGCTGTGATTCATCCGCAAAATCTTTTGCAACCAAAACTTGGTCCTTAACCAGCTGTTTCATCATATAATTTTGAAATAAATAATTTGGACTAATTGGATGGTATTTAATTTTATCCCATTGGATAAATTCAGCATGTGTGGTGTTATCTTGGACATGTTGATCAAGCAGGCTTAACAAAAATAATTTATGGATAAAACTTAATTGATTAAGTTCGTATTCGTAGACGTCTTTATTTTTAGCGCTAATTTTACGTTGCTCTTGCAAACGCGTTTCTTGCATGATTTTTTTACGTTTACTTTTACAGCTTGGGCAGTGACAGGTTTTACTTTGGTCTTGAAAAACCTGATGCTGACAATGTGTACACTGATGAAATACAACATCCTTCTCAAACTCTTCAGCTTCAATAAAATTCATGCTGGCCTGACAAAGTGGGCAGTAAGTGCTGTCATCAAGCTGTTTTTGCAGAATTTGAAGCATAGTGTTTTCAGTTTGAATGAAGATAAATCGATTATACACAGGTCGCGCTGGGGAATTAATCTTCCACTAAAGAATTGTTAGAACTACATTTAAAGAATTGCTAAAACTACATTGTTAAACCTTAAATATTTTAATCGAAAATGGTCTAGTGTTATTCAAGGTTAAAGCGGATGAGATTATTCTGCAGTGAAATTTTAAACGCGCATCAGGTAATATTTTTGAGTTTAGGCGATTTAAAAATAACAATCGATTGTGTAATCCTGAGTTTTCGATTTTTATGCAAATTTTGAAAGTATTTGTCCGATTATCATACAGATGTAAGGTAATTTGAAGCCAAGTAGCATTGATTTTTAACAGTCTAGAACCATATATATCATAAAGCTTTTGCACAGACAGAAACATTATCTTGGCGTATGATCAAGCATAACCAAGCACTTATTCTCTGATGAGACTCTACGGATCAGGACATTATATGAATATCGCGGCAAATCCAGTGATCGAAGCAGATCAAACCGTCTATTTAAAAGACTATCAAAAACCTTCTTTTCTGGTTGAGTCTATCAACTTAGATATTCAAGTTTTCGAAGACCATACCAAGGTTCATTCGAGCCTGATCATGAAGCGTCAAACGACTGGGGATTTGGTTTTATTGGGTCGTGATTTAGAATTAAAAAGCATTATATTGAATGATCAGCCACTTTCAGAAAGTGAGTATAAAGTCGATGTTGAGCAATTGGTCATTCCAAATGCACCTGATGAAGTGACTTTAAATATTGAAGTGGTCATTCACCCTGAATCAAATATGCAACTTGAAGGACTTTATCAAGCCAGTGGTGATTTATTTGTCACTCAGAATGAACCTGAAGGTTTCCGCAAAATTACCTATTATCCAGACCGTCCAGATGTTCTCTCTGAGTTTATTACGCGTGTAGAGGCAGATAAGAAATTCCCAGTGTTATTGGCCAATGGTAATTTACTCGAAAAAGGTGAAGTTGGTGTTGATCGTCATTACGCGATTTGGCAAGATCCAACGCAAAAACCAGCTTATCTATTTGCCTGTGTGATTGGTGATTTGGCTGTTTTAAAAGATCATTACGTGACTTCAGAAGGTCGTCATGTTGCTTTAGAAATTTACGCTGAAGAAAAAGATATTCCAAAGTGCCATATTGCGATGGAAGCCCTAAAGCATTCAATGCGTTGGGATGAAGAGCATTATGGTCGTCCTTATGATCTAGACAACTATATGATTGTTGCAACCAGTGCATTTAACATGGGTGCAATGGAAAATAAAGGCCTGAATATTTTCAATACGTCATGTGTATTGGCAGATGAGGAATTTACAACTGATGCTGCAATTATGCGTGTTCAGTCTGTAATTGCACATGAATACTTCCATAACTGGACAGGTAATCGTATTACTTGTCGTGATTGGTTCCAATTGTGTTTAAAAGAAGGTTTGACGGTTTACCGTGATCAATCTTTCTCTGAAGACTTACAATCGGCTGCTGTACAACGTATTGATGATGTTGCAGTACTTAAAGCGCATCAATTTCCTGAAGACTCAGGACCATTATCGCATCCACCACGTCCAGACCATTTTGTTGAAATTAATAACTTTTATACAGCAACGGTTTACGAAAAAGGTGCGGAAATTAACCGTATGATGGCGACCTTACTCGGTAAAGAAAAATTCCGTGCAGGGACAGATGAATACTTTAAACGTCATGATGGTCAGGCTGTGACCGTAGAGGATTGGGTTGAATCTCTGACTGCTGGTTCAGGTGTAGATTTGTCTGAGTTTCTAATTTGGTATAACCAACCAGGCACGCCTAAACTTGAAGCGAATGGCGAATATAATGCTGCAACACAAAGCTATCGTTTGAGTTTTAAACAAAGCTTAAAAGCACATTCTAAATATCCAAATCTTAAAGCTGTACCAATTCCAGTAGCTTTGGCATTGTTTGATGCTGAAACAGGCGAACAGCTTGTATTAGAGTCTGATGCTTTAGTTGAAAATGGCGTAAAAGATGGCGTGTATTTATTTGCTGCTGATACAGCCAGTATTGAATTTAAAGGCGTGACTGCCAAGCCTGTGGTTTCTCTTTTACGTAATTTTTCTGCACCTGTGAATCTTGAGTTTAATTATTCAGATGAAGAGCTCGCATTTTTAATGCAGTATGAAACCAATGGTTTTAACCAATGGCAAGCGACGCAAACTTTGTTAGAGCGTATTTTGTTGAATGGTCATGATGCCAACATCTACATTCAAGCAATTAAAAATACCATTCCAAACTTGATCCAAAAAGATCCGTTGTTGGTGTCTCGTTTATTTGATGTGCCATCTGAAGGTTATTTGGGAAGTCGTATTGATAACGCATACAGCCCAGATAAAATTCAAGAACAACGCAATGCGCTCATCAATAAATTGGCGCGTGAATTGGGTTCATTCTGTAAAGAGACTTATTTAATGCTGGATCCTGAAGCGCAAACTGAGTTTTCTCAAGCGATGGGTGTGCGTGCACTGAAAAACATCATGCTGAGTATGTTGGCACGACAGGGTGATGAAGATGTATTTGTCTTGGCAGATACTCAGTATAAATCCACGGGCAATATGTCTGAACGCTTAGGTGCGCTTCGCGTTTTAGTTTGGAATGATGCGCCTCAAGCAGAAGCAGCTCTAATCGATTTCTACTTGCGTTTTAAAGATGAAGCTTTGTCTATGGATCAGTGGTTTATGGTTCAAGCCTCACATCCAAATGCAACAGCAGAAACCATTGCATATCTTACCTCTCATCCTGATTATGATTTGACTGTACCCAATCGTATCCGTGCGGTGAGTGGTGGTCTTAATGCCAATCCTGTGAATACATGGAGCTTTGGTGTTCAGCACTTCATCGATTTAGCTAAATATCTGGATGAGAAAAATCCAATTGTGGGTTCTCGCTTACTCCAAGTATTGTCACGTTGGTATACGCTGGCTGAACCACAACGTTCAGAAGTTAAATCGTCATTAGAGTCGTTAAAACCTTTGGTGAAATCTAAAAATGTCAGTGAAACTTTGAACAGTATGCTCAGCGTTTAAGATTTAAG
>JAHLFF010000010.1 GCA_018883945.1 Candidatus Acinetobacter avistercoris | reverse complement strand
TGGAATACTCAATGTAAAGATGTAAATAAAACCCAGCGCGAAATATTGTGGGAAAGAATTAATGGATTATCCGCAAACTCTAACACTCCAACAGGTCGATCATATGCGACTACTATTTCCTACTTAATGGGAACATCTACTAAAGATTATGACAATGGAGGGTGGAATGAGTCAGATAGTCTGACTAAAAGTGGAAATAATTACAGCTCTCCTACTTCTCTGACTCAAATGGATGAGATTAAGAAATGTAGTGGCCAAGGAATTTATGTATTAACAGATGGAGAGCCAAATAAAGGAACAACTACAAACCTGTCGAAGGCTGCTATTGGTAAAACAACGTTTCCAAATTGTACTGGGACATCACCTGGATGGGATTGTATTGGAAAATTAAATTCTGCGTTATTAGATCCAACTAAAAATGCTAAAGGATTGAAATTTAAAACAGCTGTAGTAGGGTTTGGTAATAGTTTTAATAGTATTCCAAAATACGATCCTACAAAATCACAAGCGGAAAATCTAGCTCCATTTTTAGATAAAAATGGAAATAAAAAAACAAACTTAACAAATGTACAGGAAGCAGCATATTGGGGAATTATTGGTGAAGGTGGATGGTATCCAGGAAATAGTTCTCAAGATATTGTAGACAGTGTAAATGATTTTATTAGTAATTTGTCCAAAGATATTCCTTCAGTTACGACTGGCTCACCCACTATTCCACGTGATGCTTTAAATCCAGCCGAACTCCAAGATGATGCTTATTATCAGACCTTTCAACCGACACCGAATACCAGTTACCAGCTTTGGCTCGGAAATTTGAAAAAATTTAAAGTTGATGGAAGTGGCATATTAAAAGGTCAAGGTGGTTCTCGGGTGTTTAATAGTAATGGTAGTCTAGTCGAACCTACCTATGATGCAAATGGAAATATTACATCAGCAGTTTATGATTATTGGGCGAAAGCAATTGATACTTCAGTAGTCAATAGTGATGAAAATACGGTGGGTAGCCGTAAATTTGCAGCGAGAGGTGGTGCTTGGTCTCAATTATTATTAGGGGCTAAAGCTGATAATCAAACAGCTCAACGGAAATTGCTAACAAACCGTAGAGCGACTGGAACAGGAACTTCAACTGTATTTGGGGGGAGTGGTAACCTTCGTCAAGTTCAACTTGCAGACCTTTCAGATTCGACATATAAAAATGATCCGAATCGTGGTTATTTAGTATCATTATTAGGCTATAACATCGATGTTAATAGCCCGCCAACGACAGTTGCAAATTTAATTACCCAACCAGCCCTACGTCAGATGGGTGCAGTCATGCACTCTTACCCAGTACTTGTTACGAATAAAGGTAAGCTCAGTTACAACACAACTGATAAGGTTATGGAATCGACTAACCGGGAAGACTACATACTTTTCGGAACAACGCAAGGTTTGCTTCATGTTGTTGATGCCAATACTGGTGTAGAAAAATTTGCCTTTGTGCCTAATGAAATGGTAGACAATCAAAAAGATGCTTTCAGGCTGTCGAATGTTACTACTGGGGGAATGCAAAAACTGTTTTACGGAATTGATGGTGCGTGGGCGCTTGATACGCGTTATGTGGTAGATGCTTCTGGTAATCTAACTGTGGGTAATGGCCGAACCACTAGTCAAAAGGGCTGGCAAATCGCATACGGCGGTTTGCGTATGGGTGGCCGTAGTTATTATGCTTTAGATTTGAGCGATATAAACAGCCCAACACTTAAATTCCATATCGATCCTGCAACCCAGAAAGTCTATAATGGATCATCAAGCAAGACATTCTCACAGTTGCAATATATGGGTCAGAGCTGGTCGAAACCGTCCATAGCATGGGTTAATTGGGGTGGTGTACGTAAACGCGTTATGTTTGTAGGCGGGGGGTATGATGCTGGTGGTGATGATGGTGATGCGCGTAAAAATGGTGTAAAAGGCTTATATGAAGGTTATGAGAGTCATATTTATAATCAACCAAATAAGAAAGGCGCCGGTGTCTATATGTTTGATGCTGACAATGGTGATTTATTATGGTGGGCCAGTGCCAATGCATCAAGTACTTCAGTAGTAACAACAGAATCCGGTGTAATCGCAACTCAACATAATGACTTAAAATATAGTGTTGCAAGCCAAATCCGTACGGTTGACCGCGATGGAGATGACCTTGTAGATCATCTTTACTTTGGGGATTTAGGCGGTCAGGTATTTAGAATTGATTTGGATAATAAACAAGGTAAGATAGGAGCTGTACCCAAAACTCCAGTCCGTCTATTAAATTTAAATGCGGCAGAGAAAAGTCCACGTTTCTATGATATGCCGAGTTTCTCTCTATATAATGCAGGCGGTGAAACATTCGCATTGATTTCAATAGGCAGTGGTAATAGAAGCGAACCTTTACGAGATTATACAACCACTACAGCAGGCTATGATTACGATTCTATTTATAATGTTTATGATAAAGATGTTGCACGCCGTGATTTGTTTAATAGAGCGGCAACAGCGCCTCTTAAAACTGAAAGCGTCATAAAAACGCAATTAGGAGAAATTACCGATAGTAATCGCTTCTCAACCACTAATCCTGTTGCACCTTATTCAGGTAAAGGCTGGTTCTATCGCTTCCAAAACTGTACAGCTGGAGTAGATGGAGCACTGACAAATTGTAGTAGCTATAAAAAACAAAGTGAGAAAGTATTTGGTACACCATTGGTGATGAACTATAAATTATATGTTTCTACCTTTGATGCGAGTAAACCCGGTATTTCTGGTGACTGTGGTGCTGGGGTTAAAGGTGAAAGTATGATTACAGCTTTCTGTTTGCCATATGGCCAATGTGCTTCGAAGCCAGCTGATTCACGTGCTGTAATTGGTGTAGGTATTCATACTGTAACCGTTGGTGGTAAAGATGATGGAGGTGGAGGAAAGCCTGATTGTGAAGGTGACAGCTGTCCACCTGTAACTTGTGGTGATGAAGCATGTCCACCAGAAGCGGAAGGTGAGTCTAGTGCAAAAAATTACTGTATTCAAACAAGTGGCCGTATTGCTCTAACTGTGACGGGTGGTTTCGGTGGTGGTGAAGCAACAGAAATGTGTCTGATTCCCCAACGTTGGTATGAAAAACTAGCGCGTAAAAACTGATAGGTGACTTATGAATTTAGATATTTCACCAGTAAAAGGTTTTACTTTGATTGAACTCATGGTTGTGGTCGTAATTGTAGCTATATTTGCTGCAGTTGCGATTCCCTCCTATCAAGCTACTGTACGACGTGGTCAGGCTGCGCAAGCACAAGACCAACTTCAACAAATAGCAATGATGTTAGATAAGCATAAGTCTCGCAACTTTAGCTATGAGGGAGCTAATGTGCCAACGGATTTGAGGGTGCTGCCTAAAGGTGCAACTGGAACAGCTGTTAAGTACAATTTTGTTTTAGTTCCTGGCGCCACCGGACAAACATGGGTTGTGACAGCTGAAAGTAAAGATACGCGAAACTTTAGCTTTTTAATGTCAAGCACAGGCTTGCGCTGTAAAAATAAGACTTGGGCTAATATTAATACCACGACCATGACGTGTGGAGCGGGGCATGAAGAATGGTAAATGAAAATAAAGGCTTTACGCTTATCGAACTCATGATTGTGGTGGCAATTATAGGTATCCTTGCTGCGATTACTTATCCTTCATATCAGGAATATGTTCGAAAAACGAAAAGAACTGAAGCTCAAGCTGAGTTATTGGATATTGCTCAAAAAATACAGCGCTATAAAATTGCTAATTTTTCTTATATGAAAGATGTTGGAGGGACACCAACGGCTATTACGTTAGCAGATATACAGCACTCAGGAAATATTCCATCACAAGGTGAAGTCCTATATACCGTCGCTTTAACTAATGTCGGGTTGAGTACATGGACACTTGTAGCTACTCCTAAAACCGGTACTGTGGTTGCTAACAATGGTGTTCTTTGTTTAAATCAAAGAAACCAGAAATTTTGGGCTAAGGGTGCGGTAGCTTGTGCCTTGAGTGAAACATCTACTTGGGACGGTCGCTAACTCAAATCCAAAATTCTACCTAAATACTTTTTGATCTTTCATTCAGGGCAAAGTTCAAGTAAAATACTGCCCTCTATGAAAGGGGTTTGAGCTGTATCGATGGTCGGTACAAGGATAATCCGTAAAAACTATAAGGTTCTATCATGGTTGTTATTCGTCTTGCACGCGGTGGTGCTAAAAAACGTCCGTTCTATCAAATCATTGTGACTGATAGCCGTAATGCACGTGACGGTCGTTTCATCGAACGTATCGGTTTCTTCAACCCTACAGCTCAAGGTAAAGCAGAAAAACTTCGTTTAGATGCTGACCGTTTTGCTCACTGGGTTTCTCAAGGTGCTCAACCTTCTGATCGTGTTGCTTCTTTAGCTGCTCAAGCTAAAAAAGCTGCAGTTGCTGCATAATTTTTATATAAATTAGGTAGTAGCTTGCCCATGACACCAACACAGAATGTTCCCGAAGATCGTATTCAGATTGGACAGTTACGTTCAGCATATGGATTAAATGGGTGGCTCTGGGTCTATTCCAATACAGAACCCATGAGCAACATATTTGACTATCTGCCTTGGTACATTGAGACCAAAGCAGGTTGGCAAATTGTCGATGTAAAACG
>JAHLFF010000073.1 GCA_018883945.1 Candidatus Acinetobacter avistercoris | reverse complement strand
GTTCTTAGTTTTGGATATCCCGTGAGTTCTGAAGTACGAAAAATCATTTCACCTTGTTGTCCAATCTGGGTCGCTTTAACATCACCAGATAGAATCACTTTATCATTATCATCATAACCTAGAGCTTGTTTCGCATAGAAGGTTGAATCAACGATATTATTCGTATACATGTTGGCATTTAAGTTGGTCAGTTTAGACGTCTCATTCTTCATGTCCTGTTCTAAATTGTCGACTGTTGCTCTGATGTAAAGCTGACCTTTATCATCCGTTTGCAATAAATGGACACCCTTCGCAGAGTACGTCATATTTTGCGCAGCTGTTGCATCTAGCTTTTTGCCTTTACCACTATAATAGTAATAACCACCGCTTATCGCGGCGATCATTACAGCGGTGATATATAAGACTCTAGTATCCATAAATCATCAACTATTTAGAACTCAAAACAAGCAGCATTATTATTGTGGAGTCGAGGTATATTGATCAAGTAAATCTCGATATACACCTTTGGCCATCAACAACATGTCACAAATCTCACGCACAGCGCCTCGTCCACCATAAGCCTGTGTAACTAAGTCTGCGCGTCGACGAACTTCAACATGACCATTAGGCACGGTAACTTTCATTCCTGCAATGGCAAAGGCAGACAAATCTGGCCAATCATCACCCATGTATAAACAATCTTCAGGATTGATATTCATGAGTTTACATGCTTCTTTTAAAGCAACACCCTTGTCTTCACGACCTTGAAACACCAGATCAACACCGAGATCAGACATTCGCTTTTCAACTATTTTACTTTGACGCCCAGTAATGATGATGACTTTGATTCCTGCTTTCTGAACCAATTTCATGCCCAAACCATCACGGATATCAAATGATTTAATTTCATCACCTGAATTCGTCAAAGTCACAAAACCATCACTTAAAATTCCATCTACATCCAACACTAAAGCTTCAACATGGCGTGCTTGTTCTAACAATACATACGATGCCATTACTTAATTTACCCCTGCTTGAATCAGATCATGCATGCTAATTACACCAATCACTTGTTTTAATTCATTTACCACGACAAATTGATTAATTTTTTTACTGTGCATTTGCTCTAAGGCTTCGACAGCACGCGCTTCTTGAGAAATCGTCGATGGATTTTTCACCATCACCGCTGAAACCTTTAAATTCACATCGAAACCTTGATGTTTATCGATCAAGCGACGTAAGTCACCGTCTGTAAATATGCCCAATAGAACATCATTTTCATCCACAATTGTGGTTAAACCTAGTCGTTTATTGGATATTTCGTAGAGAACTTTGTTCATTGCTGTATCTGGCGAGACCTTAGGCAAATCATTTCCTGTATGCATTAGATGCTTAACGTGTAATAACAAACGCTTACCTAATGCCCCTGCTGGATGTGACATCGCAAAATCATCTGCAGTAAAGCCTCGAGCATCTAATAAAGCAACAGCCAAGGCATCACCCAATGCTAAGGTCGCAGTCGTACTTGACGTCGGCGCTAAACCCAATGGACAAGCTTCTTGGATATTGCCCAAAGTCAGAGCGACTTCTGCATTTTGTGGCATTGGGCCCTTATCATCACCTGATATTGTGATTAATGGCACTTCTAAATGCTTGATCAACGGCATTAACATCATTATTTCATCACTCTTTCCAGAGTTTGAAATTGCTATGAGCACATCACCATGCACCAACATTCCTAAGTCACCATGACCTGCCTCGCCAGGATGCATAAAAAAGGATGGTGTTCCAGTTGATGCAAAAGTTGCCGCCATTTTACGACCAATATGTCCGGACTTGCCCATTCCTGTGATAACCAAACGCCCTCGGCAACGTAAAATAATTTCACAGGCACGACTAAAACGTTCATCAATTTGGGTAGACAAGATTTGTAAGGCTTGTTCTTCAATGCGTAATGTTTCCAAAGCTACTTTCTGGAAATCAATTTGATTTGGCATATGTTTTAAGTTCAATGTCGATTTACCTAGTCTTTAATGAGGATCTCTCATTTAAAGCACTCAATATTTTTGCGAATTTTATCATATCTATGCAAATGTCAGGTTTCCTAAATGTATATATTTCACTTGCATATAAATATTGCGTATAAAACTTTATGAAATATATCGCTTCAGTTATGATAAAGCACCTTTTTTTGAAGTATTTTGAAGCGCTATGCAACCTTTTGTCCTATACAACTCAGAGCAACGTAAGAAAGTTGAATTTGTACCTCGCAAAGAAGGTCATATCGACATGTATGTTTGCGGAATGACTGTTTATGACTACTGTCATATTGGACATGCTCGGGTCATGGTTGCATTTGACTACATTATTCGCTTCTTGCGCAGTCAAGGTTGGAACGTCAACTACGTCCGCAACATCACAGATATTGACGATAAAATTATTGCACGTGCCAATGAGAATGGTGAAAGCATCACGGCCTTAACTGACCGTTTTATTCAAGCCATGAATGATGATGCTGCAAACTTAGGCTGTTTGGAACCTAATGAAGCACCTCGTGCGACTGAATATATTGATCAAATGCAAAACATGATTGGTACTTTGGTCAACAATGGGACAGCTTACCCATCGCAAAATGGCGATGTATATTTCCAAGTTGAAAAATTTTCTAAATATGGGCGTTTGTCAGGCCGTAAACTTGAAGATATGCAAGCAGGTGCATCAGAGCGTGTCGATGTCGAAGTGCAGAAGAAACACCCTTTTGATTTTGTGCTTTGGAAACACGCCAAAGAAAATGAACCCTCGTGGGCGTCACCTTGGGGCAATGGACGACCAGGCTGGCATATTGAATGCTCTGCTATGTCAACTTGCTGCCTAGGCAATCATTTTGATATTCATGGTGGTGGTTCGGATTTAACCTTCCCTCACCATGAGAATGAAATTGCACAAAGTGAAGCAGCAACAGGTGAACAATACGTTAATTACTGGATGCATGTCGGCTTTATTAATGTCGATGGTGAAAAAATGTCTAAATCTTTAGGCAATTTCTTTACGATTCGCGATGTTATGGAAAAATTCCACCCTGAAGTGATTCGCTACTTTATCGTGTCTTCTCATTACCGTAGCCCAGTGAATTTCTCTGATACTGCTTTAAAAGAAGCAAAAAATACTTTATCGCGTTTTTATCATTCCTTTAAAGCATACCAAGCAGTTTATGCCGAGAAAACAGTCGATCAGTTAGATGATACATTCGTAGAACGCTTTAACGCCGCTATGCGCGATGATTTCAATACTTCTGAAGCGATCGCAGTATTGTTTGAAATTAATAAAGAATTGAATCGTGCTGTGAAGGAAGAACAATCTGAACAGGCGACGGTTTTCTACTCCACTTTGCGTCATTTGACCAATATCCTTGGATTGGTTCAACACAATGTTGAGGATTTCTTAAAATCTGACATTGGCCAAGATGCTTTGGAGTTATCAGAAACGCAAATTGCAGATTTCATTCAGCAACGTGTTGATGCAAAAAAAGCAAAAGAATTTGCGAGAGCAGATGAAATTCGTCAATCGCTTCTCGATCAAGGCATTGTTTTAGAAGATACACGTCAAGGCACGATTTGGCGTCGTGCTGATTAATTAAACAAACAAACCGGTAGAGAGTTGACTCTTCGCAGAAATTCTCTATAATTTACTTCATTGCGGGAATAGCTCAGTTGGTAGAGCATAACCTTGCCAAGGTTGGGGTCGAGAGTTCGAGTCTCTTTTCCCGCTCCAAATTCGAAAAAGCCCTTATCTTACGATAAGGGCTTTTTTTATGACCAAGATTTATATAAATCCACACAATGGTCACACCCGCTTAATTGTCGCAGTGAATACTCAAACTAAATTAAAAACAACCCCTCATAGCGATAAAATTCTAGATTAAACTTTTACATAAAATTTGATCTTATGCTTGAAAGCATCTCAAAGTATAAAACTGACATTGAATGCCTTTAAAGCAAAATAGACTCAGTGGAAGCGCTTAAAAATAGACTTCTTTAATGGTTCATTACACGCCACACACTCATCATTACTATGCCCTCAACTCAACTCAGCTTGTAATGGTTTAATAAAGTTGGACACCCAATTAGGTGATAACGTATTCACCAAAGAGGTGCTCAATAACAACAAGACGAATATTCACTCCAGAATTTAAATTAGAGGCAGCTAGCCTTGTGCTTGATCAAGGCTATTCAATTTCTCAAGCCTGTCGTGCTTTAGATGTTGGACAAACAGCATTAAAACGTTGGGTCGATCAACTTCAACTGG
>JAHLFF010000072.1 GCA_018883945.1 Candidatus Acinetobacter avistercoris | reverse complement strand
CTGATTTTTTATGGTCACGGAAACGATGACTATCACCAGGAAGGGTGAAATAACCAGGATCTGAAATAGTGGTATTCCAATCGACCACACCGTAATGTAGACCACCTAAGGCAAACATTGGCTTAATGGTTGAACCTGGAGGATATGATCCTTGCACAGCACGGTTATAAAGGGGTTGATCAATATTATCCCGTAATTCGCTATAGTCTTTGGTGCTAATACCTGTCACAAATAAATTAGGATTAAAGCTCGGACTGGAAACCAATGCTAAAATTTCACCAGTATTGGGATCCATGGCGACAATGGCACCGCGACGGCCGACCAGTTGTTCTGATGCGATACTTTGCAGGCCATAATCTATCGATAAATAAAGATCATTACCTCGGACCGAATCTTTACGGCCTAATTTTCTCAGCACATTACCATAGGCATCTGTTTCGATAGACTCGAAACCGGGTACGCCGTGAAGTAAGTCCTCATAATATTTTTCAACACCCACTTTACCGATCAGGTTGGTTCCTGCATACGCGTCTTTATCAATCGATTTTAACTCTTTATCATTAATTCGACCGACATAACCAACCACATGGGCAAAGAGTTCGCCATGTGGATAATAACGAGTCATTTGAGTTTCAATTGAAACGCCAGGAAATTGAAATTTAACTTCACTAAATTTAGCGATATCTGTTTCTGTCAAATTCAGTTTAAGCGTCACACGTTCAGTTTTTCTTGCTGTTTTTACCCGACTTGAAAAACGTTCAATATCATCTTCAGACAGACTGATGATTGGGGTAAGTCGTTTTACTGTTTCTTCAATATCAGTGACATCCGCTTTACTTAAGGTTGCAGTAAAGACGGGATAATTATCAGCCAGTAAAATACCATTACGGTCATAAATATAACCACGAGCAGGAGAAATAGGCTGGAGGCGAATTCTGTTTTTATCAGAAGCATCTTTAAATTGCTCGTAGTGCACAATCTGCAAATATGCATAACGTGCGAGCAAGATCAGTAAAAAAAAGATCACAAAACCAATCGCGAAAAAAACTCGATTACGAAAAATTCGTTTTTCTTGTTGTACATTTTTTAAAGGAAACTGATGTTTCATACGTCGTCGACTTAATTCACGTTAAATAAAGGCTATGCCAGATCATTTTACCTGAGAATGAGACAAAAAATTTAAAAAATAAAGCGAAGGCGCTACTGAAAAGTTATCATTTTGACTTTATAGACATTAATTTAGATGCGTTTTGTATATAAGATCGAAAACTAATCTGTTAAAGTCAAAAATATTATGGACAATTAAAATAAGTTGATCTCAAGGTGAGATAATGGAGAAAATAATGAGAATAATACTTCCCTTCGCATTTCTTTTTGCAGTGGGGAATGTAGCCCACGCAGAATTATCTGATTATTTGCCAGCGGCTAAGCTGAAAGTTGAAAATCTTTCTCAATGGAATGCTGGGGCAGGGATCACACAAAAACTTGCACATTTGAATGCTGAATGGGTCAATCCCTACGGTATTGCTTACGCTAAATTGGGTGCATTTATTAATGATGGAAATGAAATTGGTGGACAATTCGGATTTAGATATCCAGTAACAATGAATGGAACAGACTCCAACGGTTTCTACTTAGGTGCATTTGCAGGGCATTTAAAATCGAAAACCGTCAATGGAAAAGATGAATCACAGCTGGGTGGCGGAGTAGATTTGTCATATGTTCTTTTGAATAAGGACCGAATTAGTACATTTAGTGTCGGTTTAGTCGCTGGAGAAGAATTGAAAGTCGCGAATCAAGTTATTTATGAAACTAAGCCAGAAATACAATTCGCCTACACCTTAAGTGTAGGTTTTTAGAAGGTTTTATGGTTTTATGCAACAACTCTACCGCAAATAGAAAAAATACGAGAGTCATGAATGTTTGAATATGTTAGTGATTTGTGGCAAGCCTTTTTAAATCGACCAGATTTTTATGCTGTCTTGAGTATTATTCCAGTGACTGCCTTTGTAACTTGGGCGCACGTATGGATGGCACTCAAAATGGTATTTTACCCGATAAAATTTTGGGGATTTCATCTGGGTCCTTTACCTGTGGGTTGGCAAGGTATCGTGCCACGCAAAGCAGGTCGAATATCAGGCATTATCACAGATAATACGTTGTCAAAATTAGGTTCATTGCGAGAGTTTTTAGATGCAATGGATCCTGAGGACATGGCGCGAATCATTGGCGAACAGGTTGGTTTCGAACTTGAACATCTCATAGATGAAGTGATGCTTGATCGCAATGCAGTACTGTGGGAAAACTTACCTTATTCAATTAAAAGAAGAATTTACGCGCAAGCACAGAAGCAACTTCCGAAAGTATTAACGGACTTAGTGACTGAGCTCACCATGAGCGTAGAATCCTTGGTTGATATGCGTGAAATGGTTGTAAGTCAAATGGAAGGTGATCGCCAGCTCATGGTGAACATGTTCTTAAAAGTGGGTCAGAAAGAGATTAACTTTATTTGGCATATTAGTGCGCTCATCGGAATGGTTTTTGGTATATTCCAGATGATCGTTTGGTTTGTCGTACCTTGGCACTGGACTGTTCCATTTTGGGCCGCGATTTGGGGTTTCTTGACCAACTGGATTGCAATTTGGATGGTGTTTAATCCGATAGAACCACATCCTATGAAATTCCCGCAATTTTTTGAATTAACCAAGAATCGCAAATTTCCTTGGATTAAACCTGTTATTCCACGCATAGGAACTTATAATGTTCAAGGTGCATTCATGAAACGTCAAGATGAAGTTTCGGATGTATTTGCGGATGTTGTTACTTCAGATTTGATTACTTTAAAATCGATTATGACGGAAATGATGTATGGTGGACGTAAAAACAAAACACGTCGTATCGTTAAGCGTCATATCAATGAAATATTAGAAACGCCGTTGGTAAGAACGTCATTGCAGCTTTCATTAGGTCCAAAAGAGTATGCTAGACTTAAGACGGACTTGATTGATCGTTCAATTGAAATTACGATGGTTCCTGTTTGCGACCCTGCGTTTAATGCGAGCCGTGCACAGAAAATCTATCAAATGTTTAGAGATCGTATTAGCGAATTAACGCCTAAAGAGTTTCAGAATTTGTTACGTCCTGCATTCCAGGAAGACGAATGGATTCTAATTGTACTTGGTGGGGTAACCGGATTTTTCGCCGGATTAATACATTTGTTTGTGGCTTTCTTATAATTAGATGCTGGTTCTCATATCATATTACTTTTGATATGAACTCAGTATCGTACACATTGTTAAAAATGAGGATGTTTATTTATGCGCATTATATTACTCGGACCACCTGGGGCAGGTAAAGGTACACAAGCTCAGTTGATCTGTAAGCGCTACAA
>JAHLFF010000009.1 GCA_018883945.1 Candidatus Acinetobacter avistercoris | reverse complement strand
GTATGAGCAATACGGCGCAACATGGACAGCAGACAGTTATGGTCAATTGACTGAGTATGAAGCCGAGATTCGTGCGCTGATTAAAGCTGAATTTAGCGAGCTGAAAGAAAAAGATATTAAAACCGTACTTGAACCGAAACTGTGGTTAGAGCAACGTCAGTTATTCAATAAAGCCCAAGCCTTACAAGCCAAAATTGGTACGGCGCAATGTGATGACTTTAATGCTTTTGATGACGTACTCAAACAAGCACTCAAAGATGCCAATGTGAAACTTGAGAGCAAAGAGAAGAAGCAATTCATTGATGCCATCACCTGGAAGAATGCTGATGCTGAACCTGTCATCAATAAAGTGGTGAAAGGCGCAGAAAATCCGCTGTATGGTCAGTTTAGCTATAAAGGCAAAGTGGTTGAGTTTGTGCAGGATGGTGATTTGCGTGATGCGGAAAACATTGCCCTTGATCCAAGCCAAAGCACCACAGATTTAATCGAGTCTTACTTTAAGCGTGAGGTTCAACCGCATGTGCCTGATGCGTGGATCAATGCCGATAAGCGTGATGCTCAGGATGGCGAGATTGGCATTGTAGGTTATGAGATTCCGTTTAACCGTCATTTTTATGTGTATGAGCCACCACGTGATTTAAGCGAGATTGATGCGGATTTGGATGCGGTCAGTCGTGAAATTATGGCACTTCTGCAAGAGGTGCACTCTTAATGGCAAAGTATGAGAAATATGCTGAATATAAAGAATCAGGTGTTGAGTGGTTAGGTGAAATCCCTAGTCATTGGACAGTTACGAGACTTAAATTCTTAGCCAAGATTAAAAATGGTCAGGATTATAAGCATGTTGAAGCAGAATGTGGTTTTCCTGTCATGGGGTCTGGGGGACAATTCACTTTCAGTACTCAATTTATGTTTGATAAGCCCTCCGTTCTATTAGGGCGAAAAGGTACTATTGATAAACCTTTATATATTAATGAGCCATTTTGGACAGTAGATACCATGTACTACACAGATGTTCAAAAAGACATTGATGTAAAGTACTTCTATTACTTAGCTAAGACTATTCTTTTTGATCGTTATTCAACAAATACGGCTTTGCCGAGTATGACTCAAGAAAATCTCAATAATTTTGAGTTTGCGATTCCATCTGAGTTTGAAGAAAGAAAAAATATTAGAAAGTTCCTCGACCATGAAACCGCAAAAATTGACACTTTAATTGCCAAGCAAGAAAAGCTGATTGAACTGCTGAAAGAAAAGCGTCAGGCAGTGATTAGCCACGCCGTCACCAAAGGTTTAAATCCTGATGTAGCGATGAAAGATTCAGGTGTGGAATGGTTAGGGCAAGTGCCTGAGCATTGGACGGTATCTAAATTAAAACACTTTGTTAATGTTGTGGACTGTAAACACATTACTGCTGAATTTTTTGATGAAGGTATTCCCTTAGCTAGTATCGGTGAAGTAAAAGGTTGGAAGGTTAATTTATCGAATGCAAAATTGACCAATGAAAAGTATTACCAAGAATTAATTGATGGTAATCGTAAACCGCAAGTAGGCGATATTATCTATACACGTAATGCAACTGTTGGAGAGGCATCGTTAGTTCATGCTGAATTACCAAAATTTGCGCTTGGGCAGGATGTTTGCTTAATTCATATTATTCAAAAACTTTCATCAGAATATCTTTTGCATTTTCTCAAATCTGAAATTATTAAGATTCAACTTAATTCGGCAATGGTAGGTTCTACTTTTAAGCGAATAAATGTAGATGATATTCGTAATTATGTGATTGTTATTCCTCCAATCGAAGAACAAGAATGTATCTTAAAAGAGTTAGACCAAAAAATTGAAAAATATGATTCGTTGATTAATTTTGCTGTGAAACAAATTCAATTAATGCAAGAACGCCGTACAGCCCTTATTTCCTCTGCGGTGACAGGTAAAATAGACGTACGCAACTGGCAACATCCCAATGAGGCTAAAACGGAGTTAAGCCTATGAATATTCTCAGTTGCCTCAAACAAATGTGGACTCAAGCAGATACAAAAAATCATTGCATAAATAATTGCAATGATTCACTATATGCTCAACAACACCCGACAAGGCTAGGCAAGCAATTGCATCCTCAAACTGTCGGGTTACTTGTTTCTGGAGCCCTAAAAAATATAACAATCAGGGCAAGCCATCTATGAAATCTTTTAACAAGCCTGCCAAAACCTTTGCTGAACAAATCGAATTATTAAAAGCGCGTGGTATGCAATTTGCCAATGAGCAAGATGCACAATTTTACCTAGAGCAGATCAATTATTATCGCTTAGGTGCCTACTGGCTTCCGTTTGAATATACCCATTCACCACATTGCTTTAAACCAGAGACCAGTTTTGAGCAGGTTCTAGAGCTGTATGTATTCGACCGTGAATTAAGGTTACTTATCCTGGATGCCATAGAACGCCTGGAAGTCGCCGTTCGCACCCGTTTTGCCTATGAATTGGCACATCGGCATGGTTGTCACGCCTATCTGCAAGGGCAATACTTTAAACCCGCCTTTAGATGGCAAAGCTTACTCGAATCACTGAAAACTGAAGTGTCTCGGGCAGATGAAGTCTTTATCGAACACTATAAACGCACCTATGATGAGCCTGAATTACCACCGATTTGGGCAACCTGCGAAGTAATGAGTTTTGGGCAACTGTCTAAGTGGTATCAGCTGCTGGCACCGATTCAGACACGTAAAGCCATTTCCAGTCATTTTGATTGCGATGAAAAACAGTTTGAAGGGCTGTTACAGCACTTTGTCTACCTAAGAAATACCTGTGCCCATCATTCAAGACTATGGAACCGAAAATTTACCAAAACCATTGCCAAGCCACGCAGTAAGCCAATGGGGCTTCGGGTGCAATGCAATTTTGAAAATACCAACGCAGCAGATCGAAAAATTTATAACAGTCTGGTATTTCTACTCTATTTCATGGACAAAATCGCCCCGCAGCATACATGGCGTAAACGTCTGGTTGATCTGCTTTTGACACATCACAACATATCAAAAACAGCGATGGGCTTCCCTGAAGATTGGCAAAGCTATCCAGTTTGGCAAATAGAACCGTAATAAAGAAATTTGGGTATTGAGAGGGTTGGGGAAACATGAGATCGGATGCAACTTTAGAAACTATCTTCCAGCAAGATATTATTGCGCAAATGCAATCGCATGGCTGGATTGTGGGTTCTGGGCAGGGCTACAATTGTGAAAAAGCTTTGTATGAACAGGATGTTTTAGACTTCGTACAAAAGACCCAAGACGAAGAATGGCAGAAATTTAAAAACATCTTCCCGAATGATACCGAACGCCATTTTTTAGATACCGTGGAGGCTCAGCTTAAAAAAGCTGACATCAATGCTACCGATGTCGAATCTCGCAGCTATGGCACATTGGGCGTATTACGGCATGGTATTCGTACCCGTGGGGTACGTTTCTCATTTTGCCAGTTTAAACCTGAGCATGGCTTAAACCCTGAACTGAATCAACGCTATCAGCAAAACATCTGCCGTGTGGTGCCTGAGTTGGTCTATAGCCCATACGCCAGCAAAGCCGAACTAGAGGCAACAGGCAAACAAGCCAAAAAATGGCGTATAGACCTTGTGTTGTTTATTAACGGCTTCCCTGTGGCAACCATGGAACTTAAGTCAGAGTTTAAACAAGCTGTGCAAAATGCCATGACACAGTACAGAAAGACTCGCTTACCGAAAGACCCTGAAACCAATAAGCCTGAACCCTTGCTCATGTTTAAACGTGGTGCATTGGTACACTTTGCCGTCAGTCAGTATGAAGTCTATATGGCGACGCATTTAAATGG